>CAXTTD010000006.1:0-14320 GCA_964246945.1 uncultured Solirubrobacteraceae bacterium
GGCGCGCGGTGGCTCGAGCGGCTGCCCGGGGTGCGCGGCTCGCTCGCGGAGCTCCCGCTCGACTGGATCGGCCAGGACCCCGAGCCGAGCGCCGCGGTGCTGTCGGGGATCCTCTACGGCCGCATCGCGCCCGAGCATCGCGAGCGGACGGCGATCGACATCCCGGCGCTTGTCATCGGCCACAACCGCGACCCGATCCATCCCTTCTCCGACGCCGGCATGCTCGCCTCCGAGCTCGCCGACGCGCGGCTCGTGCACGCCCGTTCGGTGCTCGAGCTGCGAGTGCGCCCGCAGCGGCTCACCGCGGAGATCGGGGAGTTCGTCGCGGACTGCTGGGCCCGCCCGCACGTGGTGGCCCCGGCGCGCGCGGCGGCGGCATGAACCCGGTCACCTCGACCGTCTGATCCAGGCGCAGGCCGTCGCGCAACCGCGCGTCGTGGGTGGCGACGACGAGCGCGCCGGGCCACTGCTCGAGCGCGACCTCGAGCGCCGCCAGCGCCTCCGCGTCGAGGTGGTTGGTCGGCTCGTCGAGCAGCGACAGCCGCGCGTCGGCGGCGGTGGCCGCAGCGAGCTCCGCGCGGGTGCGCTCACCGGGCGACAGACGGCGCCGCTCGCCCGCGGAGAGCAGGGCGCGGGGCACGGCGACCTCCCAGCGAGGCCATGCGTCCTCGGACGGTCGCACGCCACCACGCTCCCGCGGTCGGCGACGCAGCAACGCTGCTGAGGGTGGCGTGTCGGGGTCAGGAGATGCGCATAAGCGGGCGCCGAGCGCCCTGTGGCGACCGTATCAGGCGGGGTGCAGCGCGTCCGGCTTGTGCACCGCGGTCGCGCCGGTCTTCTCGGACTTCACCAGGTACTGCGGATCGTCCTCGGAGGCCCTCACCGTGCGCCCGCCCGCCTCGGTGTCGGCGGTGATCCGGCGCTCGACGGTGCCGACCGAGCTCTCGTTGCCGGCGTCCCAGCGAACCCGGTCACCCTTCTTGAAGTGTGTGGTCATGGGGTAGCTGTTGCCCGGGCGCGAGCCCCCGAATCACCAGGACACGACTCGAGAGGACCCGAATGAACTACCGACGACTCGGCAGCTCCGGACTGAAGGTGTCCGAGCTCACGCTCGGCACGATGACCTTCGGCGGCGCCGGCAACTTTGCGAAGGTGGGCGACACCGACCTCGCGGGCGCGAAGCGCCAGATCGACATGTGCCTCGACGCCGGCATCAACATGATCGACACCGCCGACGTGTACTCCCAGGGCACCGCGGAGGAGATCGTCGGCGAGGCGATCAAGGACAAGCGCGACGACATCCTGCTCGCCTCCAAGGTGCGCATGCAGATGGGCGACGGCCCCAATGACAAGGGCCTCTCCCGCCAGCACGTGCTCACTGGCTGCGAGGCGTCGCTGCGACGGCTACAGACCGACTGGCTCGACCTCTACTGGGTGCACGAGTGGGATGGCTCGACCCCGCTGCAGGAAACGCTCGAGGCGCTGAAGCTGCTCGTCGACCAGGGCAAGATCCGCTACGTCGGCGTCTCCAACTTCGCTGCCTGGCAGCTGATGAAGGCGCTGGGGATCTCCGACCGCGACCGTCTGCCGCGGTTCGTCGCCCAGCAGGTGTACTACTCGCTGCAGGAGCGCTCGATCGAGTACGAGCTCGTGCCGCTCGCTCTGGAGGAGGGCCTCGGCACGTTCGTGTGGAGCCCGCTCGCCGGCGGCCTGCTGTCGGGCAAGTTCCGCCGCGGCCAGGACGGGCCCGAGGGCTCGCGCGGGCTCAGCGACTGGGGTGAGCCACCCGTCTACGACGAGGACGGTCTCTACGACACCATCGACGTGCTCGTCGAGGTCGCCGAGGGACATGGCGTCTCCGCCGCCCAGGTCGCACTCGCGTGGCTGCTGCGCCAGCCGAGCGTGTGCTCGGTGATCATCGGCGCCCGCACCGACGAACAGCTCGCCGACAACCTCCAGGCGACCGAGCTCGAACTCTCCGTGGCCGACGTCGACCGCCTCGAGCAGGTGAGCCGGCCCGACCTGCTCTACCCCTACTGGCACCAGATGAAGACCGGCGCTGACCGGCTCGGGACCTCCGATCTGTCGCTGATCGGCAAGTACCTCGAGGTCTGAGCGGCTCGGGGAGCGTCCGTGCCCGCCGGTCAGGCGGCCGGGCGCTCCCACACCGACACGTGTGACTCGCTGTCGGCGGTGAACGGCGCGCCCGTCCAGTCGGCGTGGCGCTCGCTCAGGTTCATGCCGGCCAGCCGGGCCATCAGGTCGAGTTCGGCCGGCCACACGTAGCGGAACGGGGTCCGACGCCAGCCGGTCTCCGGGGTCCAGTGGTGGGAGACGAGCCCCTGGGTGGCGGGCGCGTACTCGTCGATCCCGACGTGAGCGGCGGTGTGGTCGAAGACGCGGGTGAGCTGACCGGGCGGTAGCCGCCGCAGCTCCGGCACGATCATCTCGACCACGAACGCTCCGCCGGGGACCAGGTGGGCGGCGGCGTTCACGAAGCAGGCGACCTGGGCGTCCTGGGTGACGAGGTTGCCAATCGTGTTGAACACGAGGTAGACGAGCCCGAACTCGCCGGGCACCCGCGTGCTCGCCATGTCCCCGATCGTCACCGGGATCTCCGCACCGCCCGGCTTGGCGCGAAGCTCGTCGACCATCGCCGTGGACAGCTCGATGCCGTCGACCGCGACGCCGGCGGCGGCGAGCGGGAGCGCCACGCGCCCGGTGCCGATCGCGAGCTCGAGCGCGGGCCGGCCGGCGGCGAGCTCGGCGAGCCGCGCGACGGTGGCGGCGAGGATCGTGTCGTCGAACAGCTCCGCCACGCCGGCGTCGTAGCGATCGGCCACCTCGGGTCCGAAGTGATTCTCGGGGCGCATCGCGGCGCACCCTACCTCCCGGAGCTGACGCGACGGCGGGCGTGAGCGCCGGCGATCAGGGGTCGTGGCCGACGAGCTCACGCGGTAGCGTGTTTGCGGGCGTCGACCGACAGCGGGGAGGGATCAGTGGGCGAGGACGCGCAGGCGAACGCGGCCGAGAGGCAACGTTGGAACGACGAGTACTGGGCGTCGGTGTGGCCCAAACGGGAGCAGATGACGAACGCCGTGACGGGCGTCCTGCTCGACCGCGTGGGGTTGCGCGAGGGCGAGAACGTGCTCGACATCGGGAGTGGAGGCGGCCTCACCACGCTCCGTGCCGGGGGTCTGGTGGGTGACCGCGGGTCTGCGGTAGGCGCCGACATCTCCGGCGTGCTCGTCGAGCTCGCGCGCGAGCGGGCTGTGGACCAGGGAGCCGCGAACGTCGCGTTTCGGGTGGCCGACGTCCAGCGCGACACGATTCCCGGGATGCCGTTCGACGTAGCGGTCAGTCAGTTCGGCGTGATGTTCTTCGACGAGCCGATCGCCGCGTTCGCGAATATTCGTCGGCAGATGAGTCCGGGTGGACGGCTCGGGTTCGTGTGCTGGCAGCCGGTCGAGAGGAACCCCTGGTTCATCGGACCGGCACTCGCCGGGTTGGTACCGCCCCCGGCGCCGCCGGCGCCCGGCAAGTCCCCAACGGGTCCGTTCAGCCTGAGCGATCCCGAGCGCGTCCGCGAGATCCTGACCGCAGGTGGCTGGTCAGACGTCACGCACACCGCCCGGGAGCTCCCCGTCGAACTTGAGCGGGACGCCATCGATGACGACGGGCAGCTCACCTTCCTGGGCGTGCCCGAGGCGTCCTTCGACAACGCCCGGCAGGCTGTCGAGGCGCATCTCGCCCCGCTCCAGGGCGAAGATGGACGGATCCACACGCCGCTGGCGGTCCAGATCTTCACCGCCAGCGTGTCACCTGGGCACCCGCCCACCTGAGGCATCTGCCTCGCACCCCGCGGCCGCGACACGCACCCTCGCCCGCGAGACGCCGGATGTTGCCCATCACTCCCGAGGCGGGGGAGACCGGGCGCGTCTATCGTGCCCGCGGCGATGACGGATGGCGGAGACGCGTCGATGGGTGATCCGCTCGGGATGAGCGCAGAGGAGATGCGCCGGCTCGGCTACTGGGTGGTGGATCAGGTGGTCGACCATTTTGAGCATGGCGCGGAGGGCCCGGCGATCACGCTGGGTGATGCCGGTGGGCTTCGACAGGCGCTGGGCGGTCCGGTCCCCCTGGAGCCTGGCGATCCGTTGACGGCGATGCGCGCGCTGACTGAGGTCGCGCTGGCGCACATGCAGCACGGGGATCACCCGCGCTTCTTCGCGCGCGTACCTGGTCCGTCGTCCTACGCCGGGGTGTTGGGCGAGTGGTTGGGGACGGGGTTCAACGCGATCGCGACCTCCTGGGGTGGCGGATCGGGGCCGGCGACGGTCGAGCTCGTCGTCCTTGAGTGGCTGCGGGAGTCGCTCGGCCTGCCCGAGGGGACCGAGGGCGTGCTGGTCAGCGGCGGCTCGATGGCGAACATCACCGCGATCGCGGCCGCCCGCGCACACACCGGACCCGGAGTTGCGTATCTGTCCGATCAGACGCACTCCTCCATCGGCCGTGGGCTCGTCGCGCTCGGCTTCCCGAGCGAGGACATCCGAGTCGTTGAATCCGATGATGAACTGCGTCTCCCGTTGGACGCTGTGCAGCGCCTGATCGCTCGGGATCGTCGAGCGGGCCGCTGTCCACGCTTCGTGATCGCGACCGCGGGCACCACCAACACCGGCGCGGTCGATCCGTTGCCGGAGCTGGCGGAGCTGTGCGAGCGGGAGCGGCTCTGGCTACACGTCGACGGTGCCTACGGCGCGCCGGCCGCCCTGTGCGATCGCGGCCGCAGCGTCCTCGCCGGCATCGAGCGCGCCGACTCGCTGGTTCTCGACCCGCACAAGTGGCTGTTTCAGCCCTACGACATCGGCTGTCTGTTCGTGCGGTCCGGGATCCTCGCCGACGCGTTTGCGATGAACCCGGAATACCTCGTCGACGTCGAGGCACGTGCGGGTGAGGTTGACCTGCGCAACCGCACCCTGGAGCTCAGCCGCCGAGCTCGCGCCACGAAGCTCTGGCTGACCTTCAAGACCTACGGGCTCTCCGCGATCAGCGCCGCAATCGGTCGCGGAATCGATCTGGCCGAACTCGCGGAGTCGCTGATCCGCGAGGATGCCCGCTGGGAGATCGTCACCGGCGCGCAGCTCGGGATCGTCACCTTCGCCCTGGTTGGCGCGGATGACGCCGAACAGCGCGCGCGGGCGGCGCGCCTCGGCGAGGATGGCTATGCCGCGGTGACCACGACGACGCTCAGGGGCCGACCGGTGCTGCGGCTGTGCACGATCAACCCCAGAACCACCGAGGCCGATCTGAGGGGCACTCTTCAGCGGCTCGCTCACGCCCGCGACCTCTGACGCGCGGCCGTGTGAACCGGGGCCTCAACCGTATGGGAGGATGACCGCGTGAGCTCAATCCTCGTCAATGCCGTCCTGTTGGTGGTGGTGGTTGCAGGGCTCGCGGTGAGTGTTCGCGGTCGCCGCACAGCTCGTCGCGCTTCGGCGTTCCAGACCGAACAACACCCGTGCACGTACCGCGGTTCTGGCCGAGATACGGGATCTAGAACTGGATCGCCGACAGCCCGTCGCGCATGTTCAGCTGGCTGGTCTTCATCCCAACGGCGGGCACGGTTGCCGGTGTTGTCCTCGTGGTCGCCGGCGATGGCTTCGGGGCTGTGCTCATCACTGCCTCGCTGGTCGGTGCACTGCGTACCTACGGGTCGGCTCGGATGGCGTTGCGCATCGCGCGAACGACGCCTCGCGGCGACCTGTAGCCCCGCTGGGCGACGGGGTGAAGTGGCGCTGCTTCTCCTCCTCGGTGGACCCTGGGATACGCCGCACGGACCTGTTCCGGGTATCTGCGTTCTCGATGGATGACCGTCGACGCGGATTCAGAAAGGACTGAGGGCCACGCCGGTCACGGCATCGCGGCCCGATCAACGATGACAAGAACCCTCATCACGGGCGCGAACAAGGGCCTTGGTCTCGAGGTCGCGCGCCAACTCATGGCTGCGGGTCACACCGTCTACCTCGGGAGTCGAGACGCCGAGCGTGGGCACCGAGCTGCCCAGCGGCTGGGAGCGCGGGAGGTTCAGCTCGACCTCACCGAGGATGCCTCCGTGGAATCTGCCGCGAGAGCGATCGATGCCGACGGAGGACTGGACGTGCTGGTCAACAACGCCGGCGTCGCGCTCGAGATGCGCGGTCTCGACGACGTGATCGGCGCCGAGAACGTAACCGCCGACCTGATGCAGCGCACGTTTGAGACCAACGTCGTCGGCACCGTTCGCGTCCTGCACGCGTTTCTTCCGCTGCTGCGCCGTTCACCTGCACCGGTCGTGGTCAACGTCAGCGGCGAGTCGGGGTCGCTGACCCGGGCCACCACTCCGGGGACACCTGTGTACGACTATCCCGGCGTCGCGTTTCCAGCGTCAAAGGCCGCGCTGAACATGATCACCATCCAGTACGCCAAGGCGTTCCCGAACATGCGGATCAACGCGGTGGATCCCGGTCTGACCAACACCGATCTGACCGGCAGCACGGACCTGCAAACCGTCGAGCAGGGAGCCGAGATCATCGTTCGCATGGCACAGACCCTCCCCGACGGGCCAACCGGTGGCTACTTCAACGTCGACGGAGCCATTCCCTGGTAGTCCAAACCGGCTACCGCCCGATGCCCGACACCCACAGGCGCCCGGCGTGTCCGGCCCCGACCGAAAGGAGCGCCAGGACCGCGCCCATTCACGGGTCGCGCGAGCGTCTCGTCGTCGGAACCGGCGGCGACTCAGCGCGCCGGGGTCGGCGGGGGCGGCGGGGAGCCGGATCCGAAGATGTCCCGGCCGGTCGGGGCGAGGGTCGTGGAGTCGAGTTCCAGCTGCCAGAAGTAGCGGGTGAAGGTGACGTCGGTGCGGTACTCGCCGAGGAACGGCTCGACGCGCTCGCCTTGGGCGAGACGGACGATGAGCTCGGGGTAGGTGCGGCCGGCTGGCGCGGCGTACAGATGGGCCGGGCAGGCGCCGCCGAAGCGGGTGTTCACATCGGTGATGCGCAGGCCGATCTCCGGGTCGCGGAACGCCTGCACGGTGCACGGCCCGCGGCAGCCGAGCGCCTCCACGGTCGCCCGGCCGAGCTCCACAAGCTCGGGATCCGCGAGCGTCTGGCCCTTGATCGACTCCCCGCCGCGGGACTCGAGCATGTTGCGCGGGATCACCGACAGGCAGCGGCCGTCGAGATCCGAGAAGCAGTCCATCGAGAACTCCCGGCCGTCCATCGCCCGCTGGAGCATCGCCGGCTCGCGGATGTAGGCCGCGAGGAAGTCGGCCTCGCGGGCGTCGCGGGCGAGGAAGATCGAGCGGGCGCCCGAGCCCCAGCGGGGCTTCACCATCACCGGGTAGGTGTCGACCGGCTCGCCGGGGAGGACGGTCGGCGGGCTCGGCAGCCCGTGGCGCTCAAGCAGCCGATGGGTCTCGTACTTGTCGAACGTCGCGCGGGCGATCTCGCCGTCGGGCACGAACGCGGGGAGCCGTCCGGCCGCCCGGGCGTGGCCGAGGATCTCGAGGTCGAGGTCGGTGAGCGGGACGACGGCGCGCGCCCCGAACTCCGTGCACAGCTCCTCAAGCGCCGGGACGTAGCCGGGATCGTCGAAGCGGGGTACCGCCCGCCGATGGTGGGCGGCGTACTGGGCGGGCGCGAGCGGGTTCGGATCGGCAGCGATCGTCGTCGCGATCCGAGCGAACGCGGAGACGAGCGCGTAGCGCTTGCCGACGCCGGTGATGATCACCGCGACGTCGTGCCCAGCGGGCGCGCTCACGTCGTGCTCGGCGGGGTCCAGCCGCCGGTCTCGCCCTTGTACACCTCGCCGCCGTGGCGCAGCGTCCCCGCGGTGCGGCGCAGGATTTCCAGGTCGAGCCCCGGCGAGCGGTGCTCGACGTACCACAGGTCGAGCTCGATCCGCTCGGACCACGGGAGCGAGGCGCGGCCGTTCACCTGCGCCCAGCCGGTGACTCCGGGCTTCACCGCCAGGCGGCCACGCTGGCGTTCGGTGTACGCGTCGACCTGGTGCTGCAGCGTCGGGCGCGGGCCGACGATCGACATCTCGCCGCGTACGACGTTCCACAGGTTCGGCAGCTCGTCGAGAGAGGTGCGGCGCAGGGCGCTCCCGAGGCGGGTGATCCGGGCGTCGCCGGCCGCGATAGCGAGACCTGCCCCCTGGAACTCGGCGCCGGAGACCATCGTGCGCAGCTTGTAGATCCGGAATGGCCTGCCGTCACGGCCCACCCGCACCTGGGTGTAGAGCGGATCGCCCGGCGACTCGAGCCGGATGAGCACCGCGAGGGTGAGCACGAGCGGAGCGCTCAGCACGGCCGCCGGAACGGCGATCGCGAGGTCGAGCAGGCGGGTGAGGACACGCTCCATCGGATCGGCCACGTTATCGAGCGGGCCCCGGCGCGTTCGGAGGTTCGGCGGAGCCGGGTCCGTCTCGCGCGTGCAGCAGGGCCCGCTGCAGAGCGCTGCGGAGATCGTCCGCCGCGGCGGCGCTCAGCGGCGCGAGGAACGCGCTCTCGGCAGCGTCGCTGGCCCGCCTTGCGTCACGGAGCACGTCGCGGCCGGCGTCGGTGAGATCCACGACGTTGCGGCGGCGGTCCCGGGCGTCCGGATGGCGCGTCACGAGCCCCTTGCGCTCGAGCGTGTCGATGAGGGCGACCATCGTTGTGCGATCGACCCCCAGGCGCCGCGCCGACTGCTGCTGGGAGGTCGGCGCATGGTCGCCGACCAGGAGCAGGATCCCCAGCTCGCGATGATCGATGCCCAGCGGCGCCAGCGCGGAGGCGCTGAACTCCTCCACCCGCGCCAGCGCATGCTTGAGCAAGTAGCCGAGACGCCGGCTGGCGTCGGGGCCCGGACCGAGGTCAAGGGACACATAGAAAGGTTACCGCCGGCGCTGATCATCAGCTATGCTGACGGTCAGTGGCTTCCTCACATCTCGCCTTCGGGATCGCAACCGCGCCCCAGCAGGTCGACTACACCGACCTCGCGCGTGTGTGGCACGAGGCCGACGCGGTTCCCGAAATCGAGCACGCGTGGCTGTTCGACCATCTGATGCCAATCGGGGGGAACCGCCTCGGACCGATCTACGAGGGCTGGACGCTACTCTCGGCGATCGCGGCCCAGACCGGGCGGCTGCGCCTCGGCCTGCTGGTGACCAGCAACCGCCTGCGCCCCCCGGCGGTGCTGGCCAAGATCGCCACCACCGTGGACGTCGTCTCCCACGGACGGCTCGACTTCGGAATCGGCGCCGGCTCTCGGACGAGCGTGCCCGAGGCCCGCCGCGAGTACGACGCCCACGGCCTGCCCTACCTCGACTTCGCAGACTCCGTCGATGCCCTCGCGGAGGCGTGCACGGTGATCAAGCGGCTGTGGAGCGAGACCGAGCCGTTCGACTTCAACGGCCGCCACGTGCGCCTCACCGGTGCGTTCGGCAACCCCAAGCCCGTGCAGCAGCCTCACCCACCGATCCTCATCGCCGGACGCACCGCCCGGGTCCTGCGCGTGGTCGCCGAGCACGCCGACATCTGGAACATCGCCGGTGTCGACATCGCGGACGCCACGGCCCGCAGCGCCCTGCTCGACCGCTACTGCGCCGAGATCGGCCGCGAGCCCACCGCGATCACCCGATCGTTCCACGTGCCGGTGTCCTACGAGGACCCGGCCACCACGCGCGAGGCCGTCGCGGCCGCCATCGACGCCGGCTTCACTCACATCGTCCTCAGCCTGCGCACCCCCTACCCGGAGGGCGTCGCCCGCTGGGTCGCCGAGCAGATCGTGATCCCGGCGCAGCGCTGAGCGCCCGCCGCCAGGCACCGGGCTCCTGGCGGGCCCTTAGTGGCCGGTTTCGACCATTTAGCCTGTGGTGCGCATGATCGTCCTCGAAGGGCTCTTCTGGGTGTGTGCGGCGCTCATCGTATGGACCCACGTCGGGTACCCGCTATTCGTCGCCGGCCTCGCGCGCGTGCGGCCGCGTCCGGTGCGTCGCGCGGCGATCACGCCGTCGGTGACGCTCGTCGTCGCCGCCCACGACGAGGCCGACGGGATCGAGGCAACCGTGCGCGCGCTGCTTGCCTCCCGGTATCCCGCCGACCGGCTGCGGTTGGTGGTCGCGTCCGACGGGTCCACCGACGGGACCGACGAGATCGTCGAGCGCCTCGCCGATGAGGCCCGCGGCCGAGTGGCGCTGCTGCGCTGCCCGCGCGGGGGCAAGGTCCGCGCCCAGGACCGGGCGGTGCAGGAGACGGGCGGCGAGGCCGCGTCGGAGATCGTCGCCTTCGGGGACGCCAACGGCGAGTGGGAGCCCGGCGCCCTCGCCGCGCTGGTCGCGAGCTTTGCCGATCCCGAGGTCGCCTACGTGTGCGGGAACTTGCGCCTGCGCCGGGGAGACGGCACCAACCGCGAGGGCGTCTACTGGCGCTACGAGCTGTGGCTGCGCGGCAACGAGGCCCGCATCGGATCGATCACCGCCGGCAACGGCTCCATCTACGCGGTGCGTCGCAGCGACTACCGGTTCAGCGAGCGCGACGGGCGCGACGGCCACGATCTCGGTCTTCCCTACCGGCTCGTCCAGCACGGCCGGCGGGCGACCGCCGACCCAAGCGCCGTCGCCTGGGAGTCGCCGGCCACCGACTCCGAGGACGAGTACCGACGCAAGGTGCGGATGGCGGCGCGCTGCTGGCAGCACGTCGCCCGGGGGCGGATGCTGCGCGGCGGCGGGCCGCTGTTCCTGCTGCAGATGGTGTCCCACCGGCTGCTGCGCTACCTGTCGGGGATCCTCCACGTGCTCGCGCTGGCCAGCGCGCTCGCGCTCACGCTCGAGGGCTCGGCGCTGTACGCGGTGCTGCTCGGGATCCAGCTCGCGTGGCTGGCGCTCGCGCTGTGCGGCGCGCGGCGGATCCGGGCCCCGGGGGCGGGTCTCGCCTGGTACTACCTGCTCATCACGTGGGCGACGCTCGCCGGGCTGTGGCGCTACCTGCGCGTCGGGGTGCCGGTGGTGTGGGAGCCGGCGCAGGGCACACGCGCGCCGGTGGCGTAGCCCGCGCGGGCTCACCAACGCTCACCGGGCGTCGTTGGGGCGCCGGAAGCCGCGCAGCTCCTCGATCCCGAGCAGGCCGTCGACGAACCGGAACTCGAGCCGCTCGCGCGGCGAGCGCGGTGGCGTGCCCGGGTTGACACGGGCGCTGCCGAGCCGCGCCCCGGCGGGGCCTTGAGCGGGGGCCACGTGACCAACGCCGGGCAGCCAACCGAGGCCGGCTCGGCGCAGTGCGCGGTACGCCGCGGGCTCGGGATGGAACCCGTCCCAGGTGCGGCCGAGCCACGCGCGGCCCGACGCGTAGCCGCGCCACTGGGCGCGTAGCTCGCTGAGGCTCGCCCGGTAGGCGTGGCCGGCGCGGGCGCCGGGGCGGACGTCGAGGGTGAAGCCGGCGTCGGGCAGCCGCCAACAGAAGTCGGTGTCCTCGGCGGCGCGGAGACCCTCCCGGAAGCCGCCGACGGCGTCGAAGGCGATACGGCGAACGAGCAGCACGGCAGCCGCTACCCGAGGGCGGAACGGGTGGGCCATATGCGTGGAGGAGTTCAGGAAGTTCCGCGAGGCGCCGTAGCGGGCGGCGAGCGAGTCGCCGCTCGGCAGCGCCTCGATCTCCCCGGCGAGCGCGCCGACGCCGTCGGGTATCGGCTGCGCGAAGAACGCGTCGAGCAGATCGGGGGCCGGGCGGGTGTCGGCGTCGAGGAACAGCAGCCACGCCATCCCGGGGGTCGCCGCGAGCGCCGCGCGGGCGCCGGCGTTGCGGGCGCGAGCCGGCGAGCGCTCACCGGGGGCGAGCATCACGCGCGGGTCCTCGGCGGGCGCGGTGCCGGAGTTGTCGGCGAGCCTCACCGTGTCCCCATCGCGCAGCGCCAGCCCGTCGAGCGCGGCGAGCGCGGCTCGGGCCTCCTGCGGGGTCCCGGCGAACGGCATCACCACGGCCACCGGCGGTCGCGCGTGCGCGGTACCGGTGGAATATGGACCCAGATCGCTCACCGCCCTCGAATCGTCGCACGCACGAGAACGGTTGAGTGCACAACTAACGCTGCTACCATCCTCCGCATGGAACTGGGACTCGCCACCTTCGCCGACCTCTCCTCAGGCCTCTCTCCAGAGCAGCGGATGAAGAACCTCATCGAGGAGGGTGTGCTCGCCGACGAGCTCGGCCTCGACGTGTTCGCGATCGGCGAACACCACCGCGCCGACTTCCTCATCTCCTCGCCGGCGGTCGCTCTGGCGGCGATCGCCGCGCGCACCGAGCACGTCCGCCTGTCGAGCGCGGTCACCGTGCTCTCCTCCGATGACCCGGTCCGGGTCTTCCAGCAGTTCGCCGAACTCGACCTCATCTCCGACGGCCGGGCCGAGATCATGGCCGGGCGCGGCTCGTTCATCGAGTCCTTCCCGCTGTTCGGCTACGACCTCGAGGACTACGACGCGCTGTACGCCGAGAAGCTCGACCTGCTGCTGAGGCTGCGGTCCGGGGAGCCAGTCACCTGGGAGGGCCGCCTGCGCGCGCCACTCACGAACGCCGTCGTCTACCCGCGCCCGCTTCAGGATCCGCTCCCGGTGTGGGTGGCGGTCGGCGGCTCCCCGGAGTCGGTCGCCCGCGCGGGCACCCTCGGGCTGCCCCTCACCATCGCCATCATTGGCGGTGAGCCGCGCCGCTTCGCCCCGCTCGTCGAGCTCTACCGCCGCGCCGCCAACCAGTACGGCCACGACGGCGCGGCACTGCCCTTGGCCATCAACACCCACGCGTTCGTCGGCGAGACCTCGCAGGCGGCCGACCGGGCGTTCGCCGCGCCCTACCTGGCGATGATGAACAAGATCGGGCGCGAGCGGGGGTGGCCGCCGTCGGGACGCGCCCAGTACGAGGCGCTGCGCTCGCCGGAGGGCGCGGTCGCTGCCGGCTCCACGCAGCAGGTCGCCGAGAAGATCCTCATGATCCACGAGCTGTTCGGCAACACCCGCTACGTCGGCCAGATGTCGGTCGGAGCGGTGAGTCACGCCGACGTCCTGCGCTCGATGGAGCGGTTCGGCACCCAGGTGGCGCCGATGGTGCGCGAGGAGATCGCCCGCCGCACCCCAGCGGGCACCGGTCAGGCCGCGCCGGTCGGCGCCTGACCGCGGGTTTCGAGCCCCCGGGAGGCGGAGAGGTGCCCGGCATGACCGACGGGCCGCCCGTCGAGGCTCCCACCGCCCCCGCCCGCCATCCGTACGCGACCGAGATCGCGGCGCTCGTGGTGGCCGCGCTCGCCGCCTACGCCGTCGCCGAGATCATCGGTTTGCGCCAGGTCGGTCACGCGTTCGATCACCTCCATCCTGGGTGGCTCGCGGTCGAGTTCGCGGCCCAGGGGCTCAGCGTGCTCGCGTACGTCGGCGCCTACCGGGCGGTGGTGGCCCGGATCGGCGGGCGCCGGCTCGGCTTCGCGATGTCGATCCAACTCGTGCTCACCGGCTTCGGACCGCTGGCGGTCGCCGGCGGCTTCGCCTCTGACGAGCGCGCGCTGCAGCGCCTCGGCGTCCGGCGCCAGGTGGCGATCCTCACCGTGCTCGTACTCAGCGGGGTCGAGCTCATCGCACTGGTGTGGATCGCATTCGGGGCGGCGCTCGTCGCGCTGCTCGTCGACTCCACGCTGAGCGGCGGCCTCGTATGGCCGTGGCTCATCGCCGTCCCGAGCGGCACCGCGATCGCCGTCGCCATCGGCCGCGCCGAGCGACCCGAGGACGTGACGTCCGCCCACCCGGCGACCCGGGCGATACTCACCGGCCTGCGCGACGTCCTGCACCTCACCCGCCATCCCCGACAGCTCGGCCGTGGCTGGCTCGGGATCGTCGCCTACTGGCTGCTCGACATGGCGGCGCTCGGCTTCGCGCTGCGCACCTTCGGCGTCTCCCCGACGCCCGAGGCAATTGTCCTCGCCTACGCCACCGGCTACCTGGTGAGCCGGCGCACGCTGCCGCTGGGGGGCGCCGGGTTCGTCGAGTTCGTCATGACCTTCTCCCTGTACTGGGTCCACGTCCCGCTCGCCCGGGCGCTCGGCGGGGTCATCCTGTACCGGGCATTCGACCTCGGGCTCACCGCGCTACGCGCGGCCGTGGCCCGGCTGCGCCTCGAGGCCGCGCTGCGCGACCTCGATCAGCCCAACGAGTGGTAGAGGGCGAGCGTCCGCTCGGCGACCACCGCCCACGAGTACGGGCCGGCCGCCGCCGCGGCGCGCGGCAAGCGCAGCCGGGCACGGAGCCAACCGTAGATGGG
>CAXTTD010000006.1:14330-24145 GCA_964246945.1 uncultured Solirubrobacteraceae bacterium
CCCCCCCCCCCCCCCGCCCCCCGCCCCCCCCCCCCCCCCCCCCCGCGACCGGCGCCCGGCCGGCGCCGAGCGCCGCCGCGAGCACCCCCGAGCCGTCGATCCGCTCGTCGCGCTCGTAGGGGAGGACGATCACGTCGGCGCGGTGCAGCAGGGCACTCGCCTCGCCGGGGTCGACGAACCGCGGGACGAACGTCGCGTCCGGCGGCGCCGGGGGCAGCGCCATCAGCGGACGCCCCACCACCCACAGCTGCGCGTCGCGGATGCCCCGCCACGCCTCGAGCAGCGTCGCGAGGCCCTTGTAGGGCCGCAGCAGACCGAACATCAGGATCACCGGCCGGTCGTCGTCGGTGAGCTCCGGCGGCAGTGGGCCGGGCGAGCCGGGGGTGAACGCGCCGTGGGGGATGACGTGGATCCGCTCGGCGGCGACCCCCCGCTCGAGCAGCCGCGCGCGGCCGTGGCGGGAATGGACGATGAGCGCGTCCATGCGCTCGATGACCGCCGCCGTGGCCCGGGCGCGACCCAGCCGGTCGCTGCGGGGCGCGGTGTTGTGAACGGTGAGCACGCGGGGGCCGGGACCGAGCAGGGCGGCGTCGAGCCACGGCACGGGCGTCCACTGGAAGTGGCGCACGTCGGCGGGCAGGGCGGCCAGCGCCCGCATGTCGGCGACGTGGCTTGCGAGCTTCGCCACTCGCCGACGCGATGACCCCGGCCGCCCGCGAGCATGGCGATAAAAGCGCTCGCTGACGCGGTAGCCGTCGGCCGGCGGGCGCAGTCCGTGGGCGAAGCGGCTGGTGACGAGCTCGACGTCGGCGCCGGCGCGGGCGAGCGCCGCGCACAGGGCGGCGTCGTAGGGCGGCGAGTAGGCCGACGGGTCGACGACGAGCGCCCTCACCCGCCGCCTCGAGCGGCGAGCGCGCGGCCGCGGCGGATCCGGGCGAGGAGCGCGCGGCCCTCGCGCAGCTCGGCGGGATGCACGAAGCCGATGAGCAGCAGGGCCGGCCCGATGGCGAAGAACACGAGCGCGCGCAGCAGGAACCCAACCACGCCGTGGGTGGGTAGCAGCAGATCGCCGGCGGCGGCGAAGCCGCCCATCACGAGCGTGAGACGCGCGAGGCGCAGCCACTCGAAGTCCACCTGGAACTCGCGGCGGGTGATCATGAACATGAGGCCGAGCATCGCCACGTAGGCGCCCGACAGCGCGACCCCGGCGCCCGCGATGCCGAACCGCGGCACGAGGACGAGCAGCAGCCCGACGTTGACCGCGAGGCCCAGCAGCGCCGCCGGGAAGTTGCGCGTGGTCACCTTGGCGCGGCCGGCGATCGTGAGGAAGATCACCCATAGCCCGTAGAGCGCCCAGCCGAGCGCCACCCAGGGCAGCGCCCGATAGCCGTCGAGGTACCGGTGGGGCGTGAGCAACCGCAGTACCCAGCGGCCCTCGAGCGCGAGGCCGGCGACGATCCAACCCGTGACGAGCAGGTAATAGGTCGTCACCAGGCCGTAGAGCCGGGCCGCCTCGGCATCATCGGCGACCGAATAGGCGAGCGGCGGCCACGCGTACTGGAAGGCGGTGACGATGAACGCGACGGCCCCCGCGAGCTTTACGGCGATCGCATATAACCCGGCGACCCGGGGGCTGCGGTCGTGGTAGATGTAGGCCCGGTCGACGATCGAGAGCAGGTACACCGACGCTTCGGCGGGGACGGTCGGCAGGCCGAAGCCCATGAGGGTCCGCATCGACTCGACTGCGCCGCCGGGCCGGACGCGCAGGCGACCGCGCAGCGTCCACCACAGGCCGAGCAGCACGAGCGTGCTCACCGCGTAGTTTCCGAGCAGGTAGCCGCGGGCGCCGAGGTGCACGACGACGACGAGAACCACCACCGAGGCCACGGTGAGCAGCACGTTCACCACCGACGCGGTCGCGTACGCGCGTAGGCGCTCGTCGACGCGCAGCACTGCGTAGGCGTACTCAAGGTTGGTGAACGACCACAGGCCGAGGACCGCGATGCGGAAGATCGCGGGTGGCTCGTCGGTGAGCACCACCCGGCTGAGGGGCACGGCGAACCCGAGCAGCAGCGCGCTCACCAGCGTGGTGGCGATGAGCATGAACCCCGCGGCGCGGCGCACGAGCGCGTCGCGGCGGCGGGGGTCCTCATCGTGGTAGTAGAAGCGCAGGAACGCCTCGATCATCCCGAACCGGGTGACGATCGAGATCAGGATGACCCCGTTGGCGAGCAGCTCGATCGTTCCGTAGCCGCCGGGATCGATGTAGCGGGTGTACACGGGCAGCATCCCGACGCCGATCAGCTTGGCGACGACGTTCGAGACCTGGTAGGCCCCGAGCGAGGACAGCAGGCGCTTGAGGTAGCCCGTCATCGCGCGCGGACGCCGCCGCTCACAGGACGACGCGCATGAGGATCTCCTCGCGCTCGTCGCCCGGCGCGACGCGGATCGCCCGCGGATTGCGGCCGAACACCACGTAGCCGTGGTGGCCGTAGAACCCCTCGATCCCCAGGCCGCCGCGCACCGACAGGCTGAGGAACTCGAGCTCGAGCGCCCGCGCCATCGCGTGCAGGCCCTCGAGCAGGACGCGGCCCGCCCCCGAGCCCTGGTGGGCGGGGTCGACCATGAGCCGCAGCACGGTGCGCCAGTGGCGGCGCAGCGGCGAGGCAGAGGCGGCGAGGATGCCCATGCCGACCGCGGGATGGGCGGGATCCGCGTCCGCGCGCAGCACGCCGAGGGCGTCCTGGCCGCTGATCACGCGGCCCAGGGCGGAGTCGAGGGTCTCGGCGACCTGCGCGCGGTCGGCGGGCGCGACGAAGCCGACCGCGCCGCCGGCGTCGGTGACCCGCACCCAGGTGTCGAGCAGCTGCTCGCGCAGGGCGGGATCGGCGGCGGCCGGCGGGCTGACCGGCGTGAAGGCGACGGGCACGCGGTCATGTTGGCGCATGAGGCTCGCGGGGATGCTCCACGGGTGATCATGACCTGATGGGCCAGCCGATCCTCGCCGCCTCCGATGTCGCGCACCCCGTCACCGGTCACTTGCGGGGTGGACGCGGGACGCGGTCGACGCGATCACGGTGAACGCGTGCCGCTACGGCTTCCACGGGACCTGAAGGCGCCGTTCCGGCTCGCCGCGGGACGCACGCTCGAGGAGCTCCCCGGCACCGACCGGCACCCGCACGGCCGTCGGATCCCCGTGGTGCGCGGCGTCTACCGGCAGGGCGCCCGGGTGTCGTGAACGATCGAGCGGACGCGCCGGTGCCAGGTCGGCGTCTGGAATATGGGAGCGCCAGCGTGGAGAATGAGCCGATGCGCCAATCCGGAGCTCGCCGGCAGCAGCTCGGCGAAACCCGAAGTCTCGGGTCGGACATCGTGCTCGAGGACGAGACGGCCTCACGCCGGCACGCCGAGCTGCTCTGGCGCGCCGGCGGCTGGGTCGTCCGCGACCTCGGGTCCCGGAACGGCACGCGGCTCAACGGGAGACCCGCCATGCGCGCTCAGCTGCGGCCCGGAGGCCTCATCCAGTTCGGCGAATCGGCCTTCCGGGTCGATTGACCGAAGTCGATCTCGATCGGCGGGCGCGGGCGGCCGCCGAAGTGGTCGCGACCGCGCACGGCCTGGCCTACGACCGCGCCTCCGTCATCCACTCCGGGAGCAACGTGCTGGTGCATCTGCGTCCCGCGCCGGTGGTGGCGCGCGTGATGACCGGGACGGCGGCGCTCCACGACGATCCGCAGAGATGGCTCAAGCGCGAGATCTCAGTGCTCGAGTTCCTCGCGCCCGGCCGCCTGGCGGTCCTCCCGAGCGCGTTGATCGCACCCGGGCCTCACCACCACGACGAGCTGTGGATGACATTCTCGGAGTGGATCCCCGACGTCGCGCCCGCGGGCGCCCCCGATGACGCTCATCGGTTGGGTCAGGCGCTGCGGGATCTGCACGATCAGCTACGTCCGTTCGAGGATGACCTGGGCGACCTTCGCGATCTGCGCGAGGACATCGAGCGTCTGCACCGCCGGCTGCGACCCGCCGACGCCCGGGAGGCCGGCACGAGCGCCTCGCTGCGCACGCGGCTGGATGCGCTGCGCGAGGTCGTCTTCGAGCCGTCCCTTCCGTCCCAGGCGTTGCACGGTGACGTCTCGCTCGGCAACCTGCTCCACACTCCCGACCGCCTCGTCTGGAACGACTTCGAGGACACGTTCCGAGGCCCGGTTCACGGCTCGCCTGCTTGACCTTAAGGTTGGTCGAGGGTGTTTGCTGTTGATCGTGGAGTCGCTGCTGACGATCGGGGAGTTCGCGGAGCGGTGCGGTCTGTCGCGCAGCGCGCTGCGCTTCTATGACCAGAACGACCTCGTGCGCCCGCGGGTGGTCGATGCGGATTCGGGCTATCGCTATTACGCGGCCGGGCAGCTCGAGCAGGCGCGGCTCGTCCGCCGCCTGCGCAGCGCCGAGATGCCGATCGGGGTGCTGCGGGAGTATCTGGCGGCGTCGGCCGAGCGACGCCGAGCCATCCTCGAGGAGCACGTCGCGTCCTTCCGCCGGCGGGCGTCGACGGTCGAGACCGCTGTCGGGCAGCTGCGCGGCGACCTCGATCGCGCCGATCAGGACGAGCCGGGGCGCTGGTGCTCGGTGGCTCCGGCGGAGCTCGCAAGCGCGCTGGGTCAGGTGGGCTTCGCGGTGGCCGATCCGGCGGTGCGGGCCGAGCTCGGGGCGGTCTGGGTGGAGACCCGGGACGACTCGCTGCGCCTGGTGGCGACCGACAGCTACCGGCTGGCGATCCGTGATCTCGTGCCCGAGGGGATCGGGTCCGTCGGGGTCCGCGGGGTGATCGCTGCCGAACGGGCTCGCGCCCTCGTGGGTGAGCTCGTGAGCGCCGACACCCTCGTGCTCTCCCAGTCCGAGTCGGCGGGCGTGATGACCGCCGTGGTCGACGGCCACGCGATCTCGATCGGAAGCGCGGGCAATGGATTCCCTGACTACGAGCGAGCGCTGTCGGGGGTCCCGGCCGGCCACCAGATCGCGCTCCCCCGTGATGACGTCGAGCGCGCGCTTGCCGGTCTGCGGCTTGACGTCTCCCGGCTGCGGCTGAGGTTCGCAGCCGACCGGCTGGTCCTCGAGACGTCAGAGCAGCGCACGGCGGTCGCCGGCCGCTGGCCAGGCCCGGCGTTGCGGATGGTGGTGGAGCCGCGGTTCTTCGCGGAGGCGGTGAGAGCGACGGTCGGGCCGGACCTCGTCATCGAGGCGTCCGACCCGCTGTCACCGGTCACGTTGCGCTCCGCCGACACCGGCACGTTCAGCGTCCTCACGATGCCGATCCGGCCCCCCGACCCGGAATGAGCGAGGTGTCGAGCCGACCCTCCCCGCCGGGGGGTGCGGCGGGGGAGATCACGCTGCACGAGCTGCTGCGCGACCGAGCGTTCACGCTCTACCTCGCCGGACAGACCACCTCGGGAGCGGGGGGCGCGCTGTCGAGCGTCGCGCTGGTGTTCGCGGTGCTGTCGATCTCCGGTTCGGCGGGCAGCGTCGGTCTCGTGCTGCTCGCCAGCCGGCTGCCGGGGATCGTCCTCACCGTGGCCGGCGGCGTGATCGCGGACCGCTGGTCGCGACGACGCATCGCCCTCTGCGCCGACGTGACTCGGACCGCGCTGCAGGCGGTGACGGGCGGGCTGCTGCTCAGCGGCCGAGCGACCGTCGCGGACCTCGCCGCGCTGCAGTGTCTCGCCGGCGGTGCCAGCGCGATCTTCAGCCCGGCGGCAGGCGCACTCGCCGCCGGGGTGGCGCCGCGCGGCCCGCGCCGTCGCGCGAGCTCGCTGCTCGGCATCACCACGGCGATCGCCCAGACGGGCGGGCTGGCGCTCTCGGGCGTGATCGTCGCCCTCGCCGGACCCGGCACGTCGTTCCTCGTCGACGGCGCGACCTTCGCCGTGAGCTCGGTGACCCTGGCGCTCATCCCCGCGATACCCGGCGCCTCGCCACACCGCCAGGCGATCGTCCGCGAGCTGCACGACGGTTGGCGCGCCGTCGCCGACCGTCGCTGGCTGGTCAGCTACGCCGCGCACGAGACCACGTTGAACGTGCTCGTCCTCAGTCCGTTCTTCGTGCTCGGGCCGGTGATCGCCCAGCAGCGGCTCGGCGGCGCCCCGGCGTGGTCGGCGATCGCGCTCGGCTACGTGCTCGGCAACCTCGGCGCGGCGCACATCACCTACCACTGGGCGCCGCGGCGACCGGTGCTGGCCGCACTGGTGATCAGCGTCGCGCTCGCCCCGATGCTCGCTCTGCTCGGGCTCGGCGCGCCGATCTGGCTGATCGTCCCCGCCGCGCTGCTCGCCGGCGCGGAGACGACGATCACCAACACGCTGGTCACGAGCACTCTGCTGGCCAACCTCCCTCGCGACACGCTCGGACGCGCCACGGCGATCAGTGGGATGGGATCGACCATCCTCGTCCCGGTCGGCATGGGTCTCGCCGGCGTCCTCGCCGGCAGGTTCGGCGCCGCGACGGTGCTCCTCGGCGGAGCCGGAGTGGTGCTCGCGGCTACGGCAGTCTGCGCGTCGGTCCCGGCTACGCACGAGGCTCTCAGCCTCGACGTCCGCGGCTGATTCGCGGTCGATCGACGAGCCGCGAGTTCTTCATCGAACGCAGCGCGGTCAGGCCAGAGGGTGCGCAACCGGCTGAGCTCGAGCGTCGGGAGACCTCGTCGAGGGGCATCAGCCGCTGGCGCTCTCCTCATGGACCTGGCGGTAGCGGCCGTCCTGGGAGTCGCGATGCGCGATCGCGGATCCCCTCTGAGGAGAGCCGGTCGGTGGCGTGCTCGTTGTCGATCGCCCGTCTGCGGGGTATCAGCTCCGGCGCAGGGCCCTGATGAGAACGCCGGGATGGCGAGCCAGTTTCGGTACGAGTCGGAGCGCCAGCATGCTGACCGCCAGCCACGGCCGCAGATGCGGTCTGATCCGTTGGATCCGACCGTCGTCCCCGAGGTCGAAGACCATCGCATCGCCGAGCGTGAGTCGGCCGACTTTTCCCTCACCCAAGACGACGCGGGTGCTGCCGTCACCAACCTCTTCGCGCCAGCGCAGCTCGGTCATGCTGCCGTATATCGCAGCCAGCAGGAGCTTCAGGTCAGCTGCGCCTCGGAACACCATGCGACCCGAGATCGGAGACACCAGCTGTGCGTCCGGCGCCAGCGTCGCGGTCAGGCCCTCGATGTCGTTGGCTTCAGAAGCCGCCCGGTAACGCGCTACCGCATCGCTCATGACCATGTCCTTCGGAGTGGTCGACTGCCCGAGACTCTAGAGGGCCTGACGATGCCGCGGCCGACTTTCGACATGACGGGCGAGCCAGCGGCGGAGAACCCGCGCTGAGGGGTTCGGCCGGGCGTCCCGCGATCGCCAGTCTGGTGTCAGGGTCGTCTCACCGCGACTCGCGCCGGGCGCCGTGGGTGAGCAGCGAGCGGACGACGCGCTGGTGATGAGTCGTGATCCGCGCCCACACGACGCGGGCCGCCGGGTTGTGCAGTTGGACGATCGTTGCGAAGAGCAGGCCCCCTGGCTCGCTGCGGACCAGCAACTCGCCCTGGACTCCAAGCCGTGATTCGGCCGCCAGGAGCAGGATGTCCGGGTCGCTGCGCTGCACCGGCCAGCCGAGCACGTGGCGCTCGGACCAGGGTGCTCTCAGCTTGAGACCGAGGGCCAGCCACCCTGCGACCAGGCGCGCGCGAACCCTAAACGGGGCGTCCTGGAGCACCGCGTCCATCCACTGCTGCGGGGTGCGCTCAACGCCGGCCTTCACTCTGAAGGCATCCGTGTAGTCGACGCGCGACAACGTGCTCATCGCCCGTGCGTCAGCGGGCAGCGCGACCTGGCTCACCGTGACGACCGGGACGACACGGTCGGCGCGAAGAGACGATGTCATCATCACACCTCCTTATATACAGTTACGTATGTATCATCCTAGGCATTATCGACGGTCATGTCAATCACCCCGCCAGCGGGATAGACGCGCATGGCGCCCCCGACCCGCACACCACGCGCCGCGTGGATCGAAGCCGGCCTGCAGGCGCTCGCGGCCGGCGGACCCGAGGCGGTGAAGGTCGAACCTCTCGCCAAAGCGCTCGGGGTCACCCGCGGCGGGTTCTACGGACACTTCGAGGCCCGCGGAGCACTGCTGGATGCGATGCTCGACACGTGGGAGCGCGCCGCCACCGACGAGGTCCAGGAACAAGTCGAACGCCGCGGCGGTGACCCCCGCACAAAGCTCAGACGCGCCGGCGCCCTGACCTTCAGCGAGCAGCTGCTGCCGATCGAACTTGCAATCCGCGACTGGGCGCGGCGCGAGCCCGCGATCACCGCACGCCTCAAACGGGTCGACAATCAACGGATGCAATACCTCCGCTCGCTCTTCAGCGCGTTCTGCGCCGACGAGACCGAGGTCGAAGCACGCTCAGTCCTCGCCTTCTCGTTCGCGATCGGCCACCACTTCATCGCCGCCGACCACGGCGTCCACGACCGCGCCCAGGCACTCGAGCTCGCCATCGCACAGCTGCTCGACTGAAACCCGGACACCAGACGCGGCCAGGTTGGCCGTGGAGGCTCTCCTCGAGCCGGTAGGTTGCCACGTTCACCATGCGCGGAGGAGGAGCATTGGCCTGGGGCTACGGCACACTTGCCGCCGAGGTGTACGACCTCGACAAACCGATCGGCTCGTCGTTTGGCGATGTCGAGTTCTACCGGCATCTGCTCGACGGGGTCCGTGGTCGTCTGCTTGAGCCGGCGGTCGGGACCGGCCGAATGATGATCCCACTGCTACAGGCCGGATTCACCGTTGAGGGCTTTGACAGCTCCCCGCAAATGCTCGCGGTGTGCCGACAACGGTGCTCCGACCGCGACCTGGAACCCGTCCTTCTCAATGCGGAGATGACTAGCTTCGCGTCCGCCGAGCCGTACTCCGCGGTGATCGTGCCGGCCGGGTCGATCACCCTGCTCCTGGGACGCGAGACGCTTACCCGCGCGCTGACGTGCTTCCGGGAGTGCCTGGAGCCGGGCGGCCGTCTGGTGGTCGATGTGCCAGCACCCCAGCTCGTGAGCGGCGCCGAGCCAATGAGAACCTGGGCTGCTGGACCGTCGGTCTGGACCATGCACACGATGCGCGTCGACTACGACCCCTCCGAGAACCAAACAACCCGTTGGCTGCGCTACGAAAAATGGACCGACGGTGCGCTGGAAGCAACTGAGCTTCAGATATTTTGTCTGCAGCATTGGAGCATCTCCGAGTTCACCGGCCTGCTGCGGGGCGCCGGGTTCGCCAATACCGAGATCAGCGCGGACTACTCCCCGGGCTCCGATCCTGGGCCCGACAGCGAGATCTGCACGTATGACAGCAGCCGCGCCTGAGCCAACCGGACCGAGCCGTTCATCTCGCAAATCCGGACGCGTGCTGCCGGCAAGCTGAGCCGAGCAGACTGTCGTGACTCGCAATCCCCGGCGGCCTCGGCAGCGGATCACCGGCAGCCCACTGCAGGGCCTTGTCGAGCTCGATTCCCGGTCGTACCCCAAGGTGCCGGGACGGCAGTGATGTTCAGCATCGACGTGCGGGAAGGCGGCCTCCGCGGGTCGCGGGCCGGTTTCACCCGAGGAATATCTGCCCACTCGGCACGCTCTCGGCGGTCATTGGGACGAATGCGCATTCCCGTTGCCGAACCTGCCCAGTCGTTCGCGGCGAGGGCATGAGTGGGACGTAAATACCGTCGCGCGACCGGCCGATCAACCGGCGGCGGCCGCTATCCGTCCCGCCTCCGTCGCTCACCCCGCCCCGTCGCGATC
>CAXTTD010000007.1:0-16655 GCA_964246945.1 uncultured Solirubrobacteraceae bacterium
GGGTGGGGGGGGGGCGGGGCTGTGGGCCCGCGGTCCGGGTTTGGGTGGCCGGGGGCCCGGGCGCATGAGCGTCAAAAACTAGACATGGGGATAACGACGTCAAGCGTGCGGACGCGTAGCTTGCTGGTCGTCGAAGATCTCTCGCGGGAACTCTCTCTCCTCCTCGTGTAGATCTGCGCATGCGGAGGGCCCAGGTATGTGGGGACGGCACCTGGGCCCTCCGAGCTTTCCGCCTCGGCTACGCCTCATCCAAGCCACCTGAGGAGCCCTGGCTGAGATGCGGAAACCGGTCCGAGATGTCCCCGCCACGTAGCGGTTGCGGCTGTTCAGGTGCAGGGCTCCGCTGAGCCTCCGGGTATGCGCCGGCGCCGTACACCTGCTCACGGACCGCCGCATTCATGTCGAACTTCGCCTCGCGCCCCTCAGCCTTCTTCCGAGCAGCGAACCGTCCTCGAACGTCTCGCGCCGCCTCATTTGCGACCGGTCGACCGCTCGATGACAACTCGGCCAGACGCGCCCGTTCCCGGTCTCCTTCAGCGACGCCCGCAGGTTCGTCTGCGCGTTCTGCAGCGACATGCCGCCCTCGACCAGGTCCTTCAACCCCAATGCGACACCGGCGATGCCCACCATGCCGGCCATGCTGGCGAACGCATCACGAAGGCCCAGCGTCGACTCCTTGACCTTCGTCATCCCCGCCGTCTGCTCATCAGCGCCGCCCTTCACCGCGTCAGTCGTCTCATCCGACTGATCCGCGATGCCCTTCAGAGCTCGGACCGCGCTCCTGTTGTCCCCTCGGAGGACCAGATTCACCACGCGCCCGGCCATCAGTTTACGCTCCCTGCGCCGGCGCGCTTCAGCTTGACCGCCTGTTCCATGAGCTCGACCTCACGCTCGAGATCGATGGTGGTCGAGTTCGTCGGGATGTCGCCGGCGCCCATCCAGCGCGTGGACTCGGTGTCCGGGACCAGCGTCCAGTCACCACTCTCGCCGGGACCGTTCTCGAGCTCGTCGACGAGCTCCCACCAGCGAGCCGTCAGCGCGCGTTGCTGGGCGAAGGGCCGCTCGGCACGGCGCGCTCCGCCGGCGTGCAGTTGCTGAGCCGCTTCATCCGTCCGCGAGAGACCTCGACGGGCGCGTTTGGCGTGATGTTCATCGCCGCCCGCGATCCCCTCGACACCGGCCCTGGCGAAGGGTTACCGATGCCGAAGGGATCTTGGACAGGAGAGAGCGATCGAGCATCGCCCGCCCAAACTAGGCGGCGCCGCGGCATCTATGTAGAGCGTCCTCGATCAGACGCCAGCGGAACGTGGGTCAGCGTTTGAGGGGTCGAGCGTGACGGTTCGCGTAGTGCCGCGCGTGGCGCATCCCGCGCGACAGTCGCGCGACAGTTAAACCCCATTCGGGGCGGTCCCGAGCGTCCCCCCGCCGGACAGAAGCGCATGCAAACGGCAGAATCGCCTGCAACGGCGGGGGCTTGCTCAGATGTAGTACATCGGCGCCCGCGCCAACCGCAGCTCCTCCTCCGCGACCGAGGCGACGGTCGCCTCCGCGAGGATCGTCCCCGCCGCCTGGGCGGCACGGGCGAAGACGCCCGTGGCGCCGGTGGCGAGCGGGCCGTCGAGGAGCTCGACGAGCTCGAGCACGGTGAGCTGCTCGGCAGGGCGGGCGAGGCTGTAGCCACCCTTCACGCCGCGCTGGGAGCGCAGGATCCCGGCCCGGCGCAGGGTCGCGAACAGCTGCTCGAGGAACTGGACGGGGATCTCCCGCCGGCGGGCGAGTTCGGCGATCGGCACCGGGCCCGCGCCGCCCTGACGGTGCAGCTCGACGAGCGCGCTCAGCGCGTACGGGGACTTCGTGCTGATCGAGAGCATGCCCCGTCAGGCTAGGCGAACCGGCGGCCGGTGGTTGCCGAGGACGCGCCGTCCTACAGCCAGCCGCGCTCGGTGGCCATGAGCACCGCCTGGGCGCGATCCATCGCCCCGAGCTTGCCGTAGACGTTGTGCAGGTGGGTGCGGATGGTGCTCGTGGAGAGGCCGAGCTCGGAGGCGATCTGCTTGTAGACCATGCCCTTGGCCAGGCGCTTGAGCACGTCGAGCTCGCGGCCCGACATCGGGCAGGGCTCGACCTGGCGGGGACGCTCGCCCGAGGAGGGCAGCGGCAGCTCGTACATCACCGTGCGCAGGCTCGCCGGGCTGAGCTCGATCACTCGCGCGGCGTCGAGCAGCGCGGACGGGGTGACCGCGTTCCCGAGCAGGTAGTGGGCGAGCATGTCGGCGAGGCGGACGATCGCCGCCTCGTCGCTCGCGTCCTCGGAGTGATGGCGCTCGATCACCGTCGCGAGGCTGCGCGGCAGCGCCCAGCGGCGGGCGAGCACGCCGCCGACGAGGGCGTGGTCGACGCCGAGCTCGCGGCGTTCGCGCTGCAGGCGCTCCTCGGGCGTGCGGGCGTCCCCGTGGACCTGGCTGGGGTAGCCCGGGTAGGCGTGGACGAGCACGAGCTTGCCGATGTCGTGCAGCAGCGAGGTGACCATCAGACGGTCGCGGTGCGCGTAGCCGGTCTGCCGGGCGAGGCGGTCGGCGGCGCGCTGAGTGGCCACGGCGTGCAGGCGGAAGCGCTCGGGCATCCCCTGCCACACCGCGGTGCGCTCGAAGAAGTCAAACGTCCGGGCTCGCTGGGCGATCGCGAGCACGGTCGAGATCGACAGCACGTCGACGCCCTCCACGACGCTCTCCACCCGGCTGCGGTGCGCCTGGTTGGCGAGCCGGATGACGGTCACCGCGAGCGCGACGTCGGCCTCGACCGCCGCGACCACGTCGGCGATCGACGGATCGGGACCGGACTCGAAGAGTCGCACCACGCGGTTGCGGGACTCGACGAGGACCGGGTAGGCCTCGAGCGCCTCGAACGCCGTCGTCAACCGGCGGCCGTGGCCCTCGTTGTGATGTCGCTCACGAGCCGCGTAGGGGTCGGTCGGCCCGCTGCTCGGCAAGCTCATCTGTGCCACTACTCGTTCACCTGCTCGTCCGGCCCCGGGCGGGCCGCTCAATTCGTACCGGACGCGCCGGAGCCACAGTCATGTGGCCTGATATCGGCAGATGTCCGACCCGGGTTGAGGGCCGATCCGAGATTTCGCTCCACATCCGTCCAGCCGGGCGACGGCTCTGTCGAGGCGCGAGCCGCGACGGTCGAGGAGCTGCGTATGCCCTCCCCCCGCGCCACCCCCGCTCTCGCGGTGATCGCGGTGCCGTTGACCCTTCTGGCAGGCGCACTGCCGGCGTCGGCCTCACCCGTGCACCGTGCGCGATCCAAGAAGACCGCCCCCCACCACCGAACCCACGCGCGGCGTCGGGCCATCGGCATGATGCACGCCGCACCCACGTCCACCCCGGCACCCCTCGCGACCGCGGCATCGGGGGCAACGCTCATGACGCGTCCCGTCGCCTCAGGCGCGTCGGGAACCTCGACCGCAGCCACCCCCACGACCTCGACGACGTCCGTCCGCACCAGTTCGACGGCGTCCGCCACCACCAGCTCGACGCCTGCCGCGACGAGCGCCTGCTCAGACCCGTCATGCGAGAGCATGCCGACCGGGAACCTGCCGGGCTGGCGGCAGCTGTTCGCCGATGACTTCACCACGCCGGGCGCGCCGAATCCGGTGCTCTGGCACGTCTACCGGGGGCATCCGGGTGGCGATCCCGGCGGGGTCTGGGACCCAAGCCACCTGTGGGTCACCGGGGGACAGCTCGTCGACAGCGCGTTTCAGGATCCCGCCGACGGCGACCAGTGGGCCAGCGGGGGGATGATCATGGCTCCCGGGTACTCCCAGACCTACGGCAAGTACGAGGTCCGCTTCCGAATGGACGCCGGCCAGGGGATCGCGGAATCCATCATGCTGTGGCCGACCAGCAACGTCTGGCCCCCGGAGATCGACTTCAGCGAGGACAACGGTGCCGCGAGCCGCACGAGCGACACGACCACGCTCCACTACGGAGCCGACAACACCAAGATCACCAACACCATCGGGGTCAACCTCACCCAGTGGCACACGTTCGGCGTCGAATGGACCCCCGGACAGATCGTGTACACGCTCGACGGACGTGACTGGGCGACGATCGACAGCGCCAACGTCCCGGACGTGCCGATGAGCCTCGCGATTCAGACCCAGGCATGGTCGTGCGGCACCAACGCCTGGGAGGCGTGCCCAAACGCCACGACCCCCACACACGTCAACTTGGACGTCGACTGGGTCGTCGGCTACGCGATGGACTGACGCGCGGGGTGCAGCCGCCGCACGATCCGGGGCAGGTGCTCCGCGACCCGCCGCACGGCCAGGAAGCACGCCAGACCCATGGCCTCGGCGGTCACCAGCGAGACATCGACACCGATCGTCGTGGCCGGCAGCAGTAGCACGGCGGCGGTCGTGGCAGCCGCAGCGGGCGCGTTGCGCGCCAGCGGCAGCCAGGTTCGCCCGGCGACAACCTCGATGTTGGTCTGCACCTGCGAGCTGAGCAGGAACGGTACGGCAACCACGAGCGCTGCCACTGCGGGTGCGGCTCCGCCGTAGCGAGGACCGAGGACGAGCCCCAGCACCAGGGCGCCGGCCGGCAGGCCGACCAGCAACACCACGCCGAGCCCGAGGTTGGCGCGGATCATTTCGGCTCGCGCTTGCGCACCGGCCCCGCGGCGAAGCGCCGCGAACATGTGCGCGCGGAAATACTCGGTATTGATCGCGCTGCAGATCGCGACCACGCTGCTGAAGGCGAGCAGCACGAACCGCGTCTCGCCCGCTGTCCGGTCCGACGCCCGGATCGCGACCACGATTCCGGCCACGGTGGGGATCGACCCGTACAGCAGAGCACTCGCTCCCATCCAGATCCCCTCGCGAAACCGGGCCGTGGTGCGCGCCGGATCGGGGATGCGCCCGCCGACCGCCAGCAGCCCCAACACCCAGCCGAGGGAGACCGCCGCCCCGACCGCGGTGGCCATCAGAGCGCCGGACCCGAGCAGCGCCGCGACCACGCCGGCCAGCTGAATCGAGACCGCGTTGAGCAGCAGGATCGTGCCGCGCCGCAGATGCCACCCGAGCGCCATCAGTCGACTGAGCTCGCCGTAGACGATGACCATGCCCGCGCTGCTCAGGCTCGAGACCGCAACCACCACGAACGCCTGCGAGCCCAGCGTGAGCGCCGCAATCGGCAACGTGATGACGGTGACCACGCACAGGATCGCCAGCCCCCGCAGGCGGACGACCCGCATCGGCAGGCGCCGCTGCATGACAAGCTGATCCTGGCCGACGAGCATGACGGTGGCGTAGACGTTGGAGAAGAACGAGCCGCGGGTGTACAGGCCGTACTGGTGCAGCGACAGGACGTGCGCGAGCGTGACCGAGAGCACCACCAGCAGCCCAAGGTGCACGATCCGGATCGCGCCGAACGCGCCCGCTCCGGAGATGCGGCTGAGGCCCGCCGGTGCCGGGCCCGCAGGCCCCGCCCGGGGCGCGGGGGGCTGCTTCTTGCCTGCTGCTCCGGAACGCGCCCCGACCCAGGGTCGTGAACGGCTCGCGCGCGAAGGCGCGCCACCGATCAGCTGCCGCAACGGCCGCGGTCGCGGTCTGAGCCCGACCGTCGCACCCGAGGAGGAGAGCAGGGCACCGACCGCCGCCCACATCGGGAGCGGCAGCCCCACGTCGGTGAAACTCGGCACCGTGATGCCGACGAGCAGCATCGCGACGATCAATACCCGCAATGGCTTGGCGACCCCACCCGGAACCCGGCCGAGCGCCCGATAGGCGACCGCGAGCAGCGCGAGCAAGCCGATGAGCTCGATCACCCCGCCGCTCATCAGCTCCTCGAAGAACTGGGACTCCGGGTAGGGCCAGACGAGACCCGTCGGCCCGTGAAGCCAGGTGCGCAGCTGGATGTAGACACCCTCGCCGTAGCCGGTGAGCGGACGCTGCACAACCGCGGGCCACGTCTGGTGCACCCAGACGCCGATCCGAAAGACGAGCGTCTCGGGCACGATCCCGGAGGACCGCGAGAGCGTCTGGTTGGTCGCGACGTATTCCTGCTGGACGCGGCTGCTCACGAACGGCACCAGCAGCGGAGAGCTCACCGCGAGCACCACGATCACCGCCGCCACGTAGCGCGTGCGGATCCGGACGCGACGGACGCACAGGATGATGAGGACCAGCGCGGCGCCGACGACCGAGAAGGTGAGCGTCGTCACCGCTCCCACGAGCGCGAGCACGAGAATCCAGATCGCCAGCGGCGAGCCTCGCCCCTGCCGGCGGTTGAGGAGCAGCACGACGAGCGAGACGGCGATGACGGCACACAGGTAGGAGCCAAAGTCGGTCCACTGCCCGATCAGACCGCTCGCCCGCGTGAGGTGCCCCGGCTGGGCGCGGCCGAGCAGCGCTGTGCTTCCGGTCAACTGGAGGACCCACCGGTTGACGCTGGAGATGCCGGCCAGCTCGGCGAACCCGAGCAGCACCGATGGTACCGCCGGGACCGCGATGCCGATGAGAAACCGCCTCAGGCTGCGTGTGTCGTGGACCACCAGCCGCGCCGCCGCGTAACCGGCGAGCACGAACGCGGGCGACAGCGTCGCGGTGAGGAGCATGGGATGCTCGAGTGAGATCGCGTCGTAGACCTCGAGCGCGAGCCGCAGGTAGAGGTAGCCCACGAACGACAGATCCACGGCGTTGATGCCAATCTTCCCCGGACGACCCAGCTTGACCAGGACTGCGACGCCGAGCGCGAAGAGCGCCAGCAGCTCCCAGATCGGCAACGAGGCGACGCGGTGGTTGCCGATGCCGACGACCGCCGCGGCGAGCCCGACGATCGCCCCCGTGCACATCGCTCCGGTCTCGCGCCGCCGACGCGCCGGTGGCGCAGCTGGACCTGGGCGACTCCACGATCGATCCGCGCCGGCGGCGTCGGGCCGGGGAGGCGCGCTGAGGCTCACCGTCCGACCACCCCGAGGCCGGCAACCGTGAGCGCGGCGAGGTGGGGTCGGCGGCGCGCCATCCCGCGTGCGGCGTAGGCGAGGCCCTCGACGTCGCGAGACGCCAGCGCGGCCCGCATGATCTGCACGGCGAGGAAGTCCGCCACGGCGGTAGGCGACAGGCGGCCGGCGTGCCGGTCGAGCCAGCGCCGGCTCTCGCGCCAGTCCGGCGCCGCGGACAGCGACTGCGCCGAGCCCTGCTGGACGTGCACGAGCGGTTGGGGCAGGTATACGAGCTCGGCGTGGTGATCCTCGAGCAGTCGGATCGCCAGGTCCCAGTCTTCGTGAAGACGCAGCGTCTCCTCGAAGCGCACCGTCCGCATCAGCGCAGCGCCGACCAGCAGACAGCTTGTCTGGATCACCCCGTCTCCGAACCGCACCTGAGGCCGTGACACGAGGTAGTCGCCGATCCCCTCCCCCGGCCCGGGAACGCGACGGGGCAGGATCTCGTCGCGACCGTCGCGGCGGTGAAACACCATTCCGCACACACAGACCGCCATCCGCGGCTGCGGGATCTCACTGACCGCGTGCAGCTGATGAGCGAGCTTGCCGGGCGCCCACCAGTCGTCGTCGTCGCAGAAGGCGATGTACTCGCCGCGGGCGTGCTCGACGCCCAGGTTCCGAGCGGCCGAGCTGCCCGCGCCTCCGGCGCTGGCCACGATCACGCAGTCGATGCCCTCGAGCATCCGCGTGACCGAGTCACGCTCCGTGCGGCGGTCGACGACCACGACGAGCTCGGTGGCTGCGCTCTGCTCAGCCACCGACCGGGCGGCGCGGAGGAGTTCCGGACGCCCGGTCGTGGGGATGATCACGGTGACGAGGGTGTCCCCGGCCACCGGCCGGCCGCTCACCGCTCAGGTTCCTCGGTGGACCACAGATCATGTGGGAACGCGTCCGCCAGGGCCGGATCCGGCCGTACCGCGTCGCCCGCCGCGGGCATCTCCCGCAGCGCCTGGGCGACCGTCGTCGCGGGCTCGATCGGATCCCGGCCGGTACCCCAGTAGTAATCCTCGTACTTGAACATCGACTCGTGCCCGGAGGCGACGCGGCGGACCGGGATGCCCAGCGATTCCGCGACGACGATCCCGTGCAGCGAGGATGCGACGACCGCCTCGCTCTCGGCGATCGCTCGCAGGCAGTGCATCAGACCCGCACGGGGACTGATGCAGAGTCCACCGTGTGCGGCGCGCATGGTCGCGAAGTCGGCGAAGTTGGGGACCACGACGACCGAGCGCGTCTTGGTCGCCGACCAGGTGCGCAGCTCGGGCAGGACATCGGGCAGCAGCAGGGCCGGATCACCGAAGACCGCCGGCGCATCGATCCCCCGCTCCTGCAGGAACCCGCGAGTGAGGGGCCCGCGGACCGCGCGAACGTCCAGACGCGAGAACCGGTAGTCCTCCGCTGGCGTTTCGCCGCGAGCGCCCGATCCCCACACGCTGTCACCGTCGCGAGCGAAGTGCAGGATCGAGCCCACCGTCAGCAGGGCCGCGCCAGCGCGTCGCCGCTGGGGGTCACTCGCGCGGGCGGCGGGTCGCCGGGTGAGCCGCTCCACCAGCAGGGGACCGATCAGGTCCCCGAAGTTGTTGATGCGACGCCGCACCGGCAGCCGCTCGCCCACCAGGTTGGCCCGCGGGTTCCAGTGGACGACCCGCACGGGCTTCATGTCGACGGGAGTCCGCCCTCGGCCCGCACCCGCGCCGAATCCGCGATGGGCTCGGAGAGAAGTCGGGCGTAGAACGCGCGGTGGCGGCCGCCGACCGATTCCCATCCGCGGGATCTCTCGATGTCCAGCGCGGGACGTGGCACGCGGGCCGCGGCGATGACGTTGGTGAGCTTGGCGGCGTCGAGGTCGTCGGGCCAGAGATTCACCCACCCGACCCCGAACTCGGCCTGGAGGGCCCGTGAGATGACGCTGTCCCGCATGGCGACCGGGCGTTGCGCGGACAGCGCCAAGAGCACCACCCCCGAGTTGTAGAGCTCGTCATAGGGCACGACGATGAGATCGGCGGCCCGCAACGCCGCATACAGTTCGGCGTCGCTCGCGCGCCGCGCCACCAACTCGACGCGCGCGGGCAGGGTGCGCGCGGCGCGCAGGAGCGTCACCAGATAGGCAGGTGACGGGGCGCCACCGAGCACTCGCAGATGCGCGAGGCTGTCCTGCGGCAGCTGGCCCACGGCGCCGATCACCTGCTCGAAGCGCTTATAGGGACGCAGGATCCCGAAGCAGAGCAGGGCGAAGGCGCCCGCGGTTCCCGGCACCGGGGCGACCTCGGCATCTGGAGGCCCGGCGACGCGCGCCTCCTGTTCGCCCAACCACGGGAGGTAGTCGCCGTGAGGGATGACCGCGTCACCGGGCTCGACCGTCGGGGCGCCGGGGAGACCGGCTGGATCGGTGAGCCAGATCCGGGCCGTGGTGAGCCGGTCGAGCCGGTCGAGCAGGCGAGACTCGGAGCCCGACAGGCTCACCAGCGGCCGCAGATCGTGCACGGTGCGGAGGACCGGGGTTGACCGCAGCGCGAGGCGCCCCAGCCACAGCCGCATCGCCACTGACGCGAGCGGCCGCATCCAGCGGTGCCCTGGACGCAGCAGGTATTCAGGCCAGTGCAGATGCACGAGGTCATAGCGCCCGAGCAGCGCACGGCGCCAGCTGAAACCGACAACTTCGGCGCCCGGGCTCAGCGAGCCGCGCAGGAGGCTCAGGTACGGGTTCTGGTCGAAGTGGCGGTCCCGGGTGTCGTAGAGGACTCTCATTCCCATCCCTCCTCGGCGCGGTCAGCGGCGACGCCGGCGCCGATCGCCGGGCCGTGCCCATTCGTCGAACGCAGCTGGGGGGCCGCGCCCACCGGACGGGGAGACGAGCCGTACGCGGTGGTGGCGCGGCCCCTTACCCGATTGGCCACGACTCCCAGCACCGGAGCGTGCAGACCCTCGAGCGTGCTTCGGACCCCGTGCGAGACGTCGGTCCGTCCGCCGCGCAGGTCGCTGACGACGATCACCCCGTCAGCCTGGGTGAGGAGCGGGATCGCGTCCGAGACCGCCCCGAGTGCGGGGGTATCGACGATGATCAGCCCATAGGCATCCCGGGCCTTGCCGAGCAGCGTGCCCAGGGCGCGACTCTCCAGCAGCTCACTCGGGTTGGGCGGCGGCACCGATCCGGCGGGGATCACGTCGAGCAATCCCCCCAGTCGCCCGTCGCGATCGGAGCGCAGCGCCATGCTGCGGATCGTCTCCTCGAACGGGCAGCCGCGGACAAGCGCCGAGGCGAGGCCGGGATCGGCCTCGAGGCCCAGCCGCGCCGCGAGCTCCGGCCGGCGCAGATCGGCCTCGATGAGGAGCGTGCTCGTGCCGGCACGCGTCGCCGCCACCGCGAGGTTGTAGGCGACTGTCGACTTGCCGTCGCCCGGCGCTGCGGAGGTGACGACGAGCAGCTGGAGGTCGCGATCGACGTTGAAGTACCGCAGACGCATACGCAGGCGCGCAAACGCCTCACTCCATGCCGATTCGCCGGGGAGGACGGGCGCGATCGCGACCTCGGCGTCGTCTGGGATTGCGCCGAGCACCGGCTTGCCGAAGATCGACTCGAGCTCCTCCACGGTGCGGATGCGCCGGTTGAAGCGTTCGCGGAGCCCCACCAAGCCCAGCGCGATGGCCAGCCCGACCATCACCCCCAGAACCACCTCGAGCTTGGTGTGGGGCGAGGACGGCGCGGACGGCACCGTTGCGGCAGCGGCCGCCTGGACCGCGCCGTCGTCCACCTGAGCGATGGTCGCCAGTGACTGCGCGCGCTGCTGTAGCTCAAGTCCGGCGGCGGTGCTCTGCTGAGCCGTGGTCATGCCGGCGAGCTGCTGGTCGACAGCCGCCAGCGCCGAGCGGTAGGCGTCGCGGGCCGTACGTCGCTGCTCGAGAATGAACTGATGGACATAGGTGTTGGCGATCCGGCTGGCCCGCGTCGCGGAGGCCGACGTGGCAGCGACGGAGACGATCTGGGTATCGCTCTCCGCGGCGACGCTGAGGCTGTCGGCGACGGCCGCGCGCGTCAGCCCGTGACCGACGCTGCGCGCGGTGCGCGCGGCCGGCGCGCGCGTCGTTCCCAGGCGCACCAGCATCACGTTGGTGTCCTGCTGACCCTGGGTCGGCGCGGTGGCGGAGCTGGGGGTCGCCCCAGTCAGCTGGTCGATGACCGGGCTCGTGTTGAACAGCACCGAGCTGGTTGCGGTGTAGCGCTTGGGGGTGGTGCGCGCGAGGGCGTAGCCGCCGGCCCCGCCGACGATCAGCCCTACCACGACGATCCACCAGGATCGGCGCAGGGCGATCAGAATCTGACCGAAGGTCAGTACGTGATCAGTGTCTGGCGCAGTCATCGGCAGCAGCGACTCCTCAGGAGGTCGACAGTGAACGGGGGAGCGGTCGGGACACGGTTCACACCCAGAGGCCCGGCAGCGGCCAGATCGTCCGGCAGAGCTGCGAGCGGTGGCCGACGGCCTGCAGCGCGCCCACGGTGTAGCGCCGCCACAGGCGTCGCGGCTCGCGCGCCAGGCGCACCACCCAGTTGAGTCTCAGCGGGTACGCCCACGCGGGGTAGTAACCGTCGACCAGCAGTTGGTCGAGGAAGCCGCCGCAGGTGAGGGAGAGCCCGCCATCGACAAACGAGCCTCTGGCCGCGGCGGCGTAGCGCTCTTGGAGCCCGGCGCCGAGGCCGACGATCACGAGGTTGGCCCGCGTCTGGGCGAGCACCGAGCGAAACTCGTCGACGGTCGGCAGGCCGTCGTATCCGTCGTAGGAGAGGACGACTTCGCTGTCATCGGGGAGGCGCTCTGTCACGGCGGCGGTTCGCTCTCGCAGCATCGCGGGAGATCCTCCGACCAGTGCGACTCGGGCGCCTCGGAGCTGGGGCAACAATGCCGGGATCACCAGATCGGCACTCGTCCGGCACCGACCCCCGAGGATCAGCTGCAGCAGCTTGCCGTCGATGCCGACGACGTCGAACACCGAGAGCTCGGTCTCGGCCGCATCGATCGCGTGCGGGGCCGAGAAGTGATTGAGCCAAGTGACGCTCATGCGCTGGCGTCCTTCGAACGCGGCCAGCAGCACGTCGTTGAGACTCTCGACGCTGCGCGTGCCATTCACCAGCGACTCACCGGTGGTTTCCTCAGCTTCGACTATAAGCAACAACCCAGTCCACCTCCATGTCGACTTCGTTCGGCGTCGTTTGATCAGTGCACTGCTCCCACGGGTCCGAGCCACACGCCCACGCCTGCGTCTGTAGATCGAGCCGCATTGGCTGAGACGGGATGTTGGGGTTGGTGCTGGTGGCCCAGTCGCGGCCATCGATCGTGTAGACCACTTGTCCGGGTGACCACTCCACGCCGATGGTGTGCCACTGCGTCATATTGACCTCAAGCGCGTTGACGAGCTTCATGTTGTTCGGCCCGTAGTGGACAGTGGCGGTGTTCCACTGTCGCGGCGCCGCACCGTTGTCCTCGGCGAAATCGATCTCATCATGCGATCCGTCGATGATCGGCCACAGCAGTGCATCGAAGGCGATCCCCTGCCCCTGGTCGATCCGGAACCGCACGAGGTACTTGCCGTAGGTCTGAGAGAAATCGCTGGTCTCCACGCCACCGGTGACGTAGGACCCAGGGAGCGCGCCGGCGGCGTACCCCAGCGGGTCCTGATAGCCCCGCAGCTGGAGCTCACCGTCGGTGATGACATCGTGAGACGGCTCCCACCATCCCTCGTCTCGGCTGCCGGCCGGCGCGCCGCTGTAGGCCGTCCACGCTGGATCCGCTGCGAACGAGGACTCGGTAAAATCATCGGCGAAGTCCTCGGTCCACCCCGGGAGGTTCCCCGTCGGGATGGGGGTTCCCGACGGGTCCGCGACGGGCGCGGCGGCGGGGGCGGCGCCGGTTCCGGTTCCGGTTCCGGTCTTCGTTCCGGTCCCGGTCTTCGTGGTTCCCGTCTTCTTGGTCCCGGTCTTCGTCGTGCCTGACTTCGCCGTGTCCTTGGGATGCGCGATGACGACGAACTGCTTGCGGACACCCCGCAGCCTCGGCTTGTGCCGGTGATTGGCGAGCGCCGCCGGGGAGAGCGCAAGGAACCCAGCGGCCAGCGCGAAGAGGACAACTCGTTTCATCGAGGTCGACCTACTGTCCGCGCGCGCTGAGCATGTACGGGACGGTGCGCAGCAGGATCCGCAGGTCGAGCCAGAGGGACCAGTTGCCCCCGTAGATGTAGTCGATCTTGACCATCTCGTGCATCGGGATCCGGGATGAGCCGAAGATCTGCCACAGGCCGGTCATGCCCGGCTTCACAGCGAGCCGGCCACGCTGCCAACCCGTGATCAGCAGGTCCTCGTCGGGGACGAGTGGCCGAGGACCGACGAGGCTCATGTCGCCGCGCAGCACGTTGAGGAGCTGCGGGAGCTCATCCAGGGAGGTGCGGCGGAGCACCCGGCCCACGCGTGTGATCCGCGGATCCTCCTCGATCTTGAACAACCCGCCCTCGGCCTGGTTCAACGCCCGCAGTTCGGCTTTGCGCGCTTCCGCGTCCGCGACCATCGAACGGAACTTGAGCATCCAGAAGCGCTCGCCTCGACGCCCGACACGGGGTTGGCGGAAGAACACGGGCCCCGGGCTGTCGAGCTTCACGGCGAGCATCAGCATCACGAACAGCGGACCGAGAGCCACTATCGCCACGCCGGCGATCGCGATATCCATCGCGCGCTTGAGCAGCTGTGATGATCGGCAGAGCCCGAATTGCCGCACCCCCAGCAGCCAGATGCCGTCGACCTCGTCGAATGTGGATGACGAACCCACCACCTCGAGCAGTCGGGGTACGACGCTCACCTTGACGCCGAGCCCCTTCACCAGCCGGATCGCGTCGAGGGTCTGCTCCTGCCCGTCACTGTGCGACGCGATGATCGCGCGCTCGATGTCGTGTTCGGCGACGATCGAGCCCAACCGAGCGTAATCGCCGAGCACCGGGAGTGGCCCGGACGTAGCTCCGGGGTCGTCATGGACATAGAGCGGCACGCGTCCGACGACGGCGGCGTTGACCGACGCCGACGCGTCGAACTTGGCGGCGATCCGCGCCGCGTCCTCGGTATCCCCGATGACGACGCATCGCTCCGCGGTGGTGAATGAGAGGACGAGCCGGCGTACGAAGACACGGCCGAGCGACATCAGGCCGAAAGTGCCGAGCACGAGCCCCAGTACCTGGGGACGCTCGAGATAGCCGTTCAGCAGGAAGACCTCACCGAACCACACCGCCAGCGCGTAGAGGACCGAGAGGTAGAGGATCGACGGGGTCTCATCGATCGTCGACTTGCGCACGACGTTCGCGTCACGGTCGTAGAGGCCGATGATCTTCGCGCCGGCGAGGATGAACGGGACCGCGACGAGATCGCTGAGTTGCGGATGGGCTCGTCCGCGATCGATGAACCCGGTGGCCGCCACGAGCGCGATCAGCGCCGCCAACACATCGATCGACGCCAATCCACGTCGGAGGACGAGATCACGGTGCCTCACCGACACCCGCGGACCGAACTCCGAGTGTCCGCTCGGGAGTACCTCCCAGACCGGAGAGATCTCGGCGTGCGCCGCGACGCGTCGTGCGCCACGTCCGCGCTTTCCCGTCCCTTCCCTGGTACGCCAAGCCGTCTGCATCGGTCGCTCCCGAATCGCGTGTGGATCATCCTGATCGTCACCAGCGCTGCAGAGGTGAGTGCCCGGAACCTCGTGCGGCCATCGCCAGAGCGATAACTGTGAGGGTTTCGGGACAACCGCCTCGGCGTGGCCGGCGCCTACCGCGGCACAAGGTCAGGCATGGCTGCAGCACGGCCAAGCCACTTGCGAGAACTGCATAGCTTCAAGCGAAGCGGAATTGCGTCGATTGTTATCTCAGATACCGGCGCGACGGCTGCGCAGAAGTCCGCAATGTCCAGGTGGACCGTCTCGTCGATCACGCACCCGCCTCATGGACACGGCGACGCGCCGGCGCCGACGGGCCGCCGATCGTGGCCAGACAAGTGAGTCTGGCGATCATCGAGCGGTGAACATCAGACACGTAGCGTGACACTCACAAAATGTTCACACGTCACTTCGGCGAGGAGTCGCCGCTGCCGTGACACCCACGCCGAGCTGACCTCGACCGAACCGCTCTTCCGCCGCTGGCGGGCTAGTCCGCGACGGCGCGGGCGAGCGCCGCGTCGATCCGCGCGAGCGTCTCCTCGCGTCCGAGCAACGCCACCGATTCGAAGATCCCCGGCGACACGGTGCGTCCGGAGATCCCCACCCGCACGGGCTGGAAGACCTTGCCGGGCTTGACGTCCCGGGCCTCGACGACGCCGCGCAGCGCCGCCTCGACTGTCTCAGCGTCGAACGGGTCGGCGGCCGCGATCGCCTCCCGCGCGGCGCGCAGCGTCTCGGCGCCGCCGTCCGCGCCGATCGTGCGCTCGAACGCCGCGGGATCCTCGGCCGGACCGTCGAACAGGAACGCCACCAGCGGCCAGAACTCGGCCAGGGTCTGGATCTTGTCCTGGGAGATCGCGACGGCGCCGGCGAGGCCGTCGCGCCCGGTGAGCGCCTCGAGGCGCCGGGTGAGCTCGGCGGCCGGCAGCTCGCGCAGGTAGACGCCGTTGAAGTGGCGCAGCTTCTTCTCGTCGAACACCGCGGGGTTCTTGGACACCCGATCGAGGCGGAAGCGGTCGGCGAGCTCCTGCAGCGTGAAGAACTCCTCGTCGGCGGCGAAGCCCGCGCCGAGCAGCGCGATGTAGTTGTCGACCGCCTCGGGCAGGAAGCCGGCCTCGCGGAGCTCCTGCACGGAGGCGGCGCCGTGGCGCTTGGAGAGCTTGCGTCCATCAGGCCCGTGCAGCAGCGGCAGGTGCGCGTAGACAGGCGGCGTCGCGCCGAGCGCCTCGTAGACGAGCAGCTGCTTGGGGGTGTTGGAGATGTGGTCCTCGCCGCGAACGACGTGGGTGATCCGCTCGTCGAGGTCATCGACGGCGACCGCGAAGTTGTAGAGCGCCGAGCCGTCGGCGCGGGCGATCACCGGGTCATCGAGGCTGCGGTTGGGGAAGCGGGTCTCGCCGCGGATGACGTCGTGGACCACCGACTCGCCCTCGTCGGGGACGTGCAGGCGCACCGCGCCGGCGCCCTCCTCCTGTCCGCGGAAGCCACGGTCGGCGCCGTGCTCGGCCTTGAACGCCTTCACGTCCTCGGCGGTCGCGCTCGTGCGGTAGGCATGCCCGCTGTCGAGCAGGCGGTCGAGCGCCTCGGCGTGACGGTCACCGTTGTCGGTCTGCAGGTAGGGCCCCTCGTCCCAGTCGAGCCCCAGCCAGTGCAGGATGTCGTAGATCTGTTCGACGTTCTCGGGCGTCGAGCGCTCGCGGTCGGTATCTTCGATGCGCAGCACGAGCGTGCCGGCGCGGGACGCGGTCCCATCCGGTCCGCCGTCGCCGGGGCCGTGCGCGAGCAACCAGTTGTAGAGCGCCGCCCGCGGCGGCGCCCGGGAGACCGGGCCGGCCGGCGGCGGCGGGCGACATCCCGCAGGTCGAGCGGCGCGCCGAGCACCTGGCCACGCGCGCCCACGGCGAGCCCCGCTGGGAGCGCCGCCGCGCCGCCGTCGTCGCGCCCGAGCGCGTGACGTTGTACGGC
>CAXTTD010000007.1:16665-23822 GCA_964246945.1 uncultured Solirubrobacteraceae bacterium
CCGTCGCCGGGGCCGTGCGCGAGCAACCAGTTGTAGAGCGCCGCCCGTGCGCTGCCGATATGCAGCGCGCCGGTCGGGGAAGGAGCAAAGCGAACTCTCATGGACATCGTCATCGGATGCTAATCGGCGCCCACGTTTCGCAGTCCGGCGGCCTCGCCAAGGCGATCGGTCGCGGAGTCGACCTCGGCTGCGAGGCGATCCAGATCTTCAACCAGTCCCCGCGGATGTGGAAGCCGACCGCCTACACGCCGGAGAACTTCGCCGAGTTCCGCGAGGCGATGGATTCAAGTCCGGTCGATGCGGTGATCATCCATGCCGTGTACCTGCTCAACACCGCCTCGCAGGACGCCGAGATCCGTGAGAAGACGGTGCGCTCGCTGGTGCAGTCGCTCACCGTGGGGCAGGGCATCGGCGCGAGCGGCGTCGTCCTGCACACCGGCTCGGCCAAGGGCGGGGACGTGGGTGAGGCGATCGCCCGCGCCGGCGCGGTGATCGGCGAGGCCCTGGGGCAGACCGAGGGCTGCGAGCTGCACCTCGAGGACACCGCCGGCGCCGGCGGCACGCTTGGGCGCTCCTTCGAGGAGCTCGCAGCGATCATCGACGCCGCCGAGGGCGCGGAGCGCCTCGGGGTGTGCCTCGACTCCTGCCATCTGCTCGCCTCCGGCTACGACATCCGCACCGCGTCGGGCCTCACCGACACCCTCGACCGCTTCGGCGAGATCGTCGGCCTGCGTCGGCTCGGCTCGCTGCACCTCAACGACTCCGCGAACCCGCTCGGCTCAAACCGCGACCGCCACGCCGACATCGGCGAGGGCGAGCTTGGCGAGACCGGCGCTCAGGCGTTCCTCTCCGAGCCGCGCTTCGCGGATCTGCCGTGCGTGCTCGAGACCCCGGGTCCCGACCGGCAGGGCCCGACTCCGGGCCAGCTCGAGCACTGCCACACGCTGCGCGCTCGCGGGCTCGGCGCGCGCAAGGGCGGACGCCAGGCGGCCCGGCGATGAGCTCGAGCGCCGCCGCGGTGCCCGGGCCGAAGCTCACCCAGACGGGCGACGCGCTCGTCGTGTTCGGCATCACCGGCGACCTGGCCAAGCAGATGACACTGCGCTCGCTGTATCGCCTGGACCGCCGCGGGCTGCTGAACGTGCCGATCGTCGGGGTGGCGGTCGACGACTGGACGGTCGAGCACCTGCGCGAGCATGCTCTCGACTGCGTGCGCGAGGCCGGCGAGGACATCGACGAGGCGGTGTGGAAGCGCTTCTCGGACCGTATGAGCTACCTCCAGGGCGACTTCGGCGACCCGGGCACCTACGAGAAGGTCGGCCAGGCGATCTCCGCGGCGAAGGCGAGCAACCCGGTCTTCTATCTGGAGATCCCACCCTCGCTGTTCGCGACCGTGGTCAAGGGCCTCGCCACCGCGAAGCTCACCGCGCACGGGGAGCGGGTGGTCGTCGAGAAGCCGTTCGGCAATGACCTGCAGTCCGCGCGGGCGCTCGCCGCCGACCTGCACCAGTACGTCACCGAGCCCCAGATCTACCGGATCGATCACTTCCTGGGCAAGATGGGACTCGAGGAGATTCTCTACCTGCGCTTCGCCAACGTGGTCCTCGAGCCGGTATGGGGCCGCCACTTCATCGACTCGGTGCAGATCACGATGGCTGAGAGCCTCGGCGTACAGGACCGCGGCCACTTCTACGACCCGGTCGGCGCGCTGCGCGACGTCGTGGTCAACCACCTCATGCAGATCGTCGCCGCGATCGCCATGAACCCGCCGTCCAACGCCTCGCCCGAGAGCCAGAAGGACGTCAAGCAGGCGCTGTTCCAGGCGGTGCTCGACGCCGATCCCACCCACTGCGTGCGCGGTCAGTACGACGGCTATCTCGGAGTCGACGGAGTCGCGAAGCGCTCGGACACCGAAACCTATGTCGCGCTGCGCCTGGAGATCGACAACTGGCAGTGGGCCGGAGTGCCGTTCTTCCTGCGCACCGGCAAGCGGCTGCCCGAGCGCGCCACCGAGGTCCGTCTCGTCTTCCGTCGTCCGCCGACGCTGCCGTTCCTGTCGGGCTCGTCCTCGCGCCGGCGACCGGTGCCCGACCAGCTCGTCATCCGGGTCGACCCTGAGACCGGCGTACGGCTCACCCTCGACGCCCAACGCGCCGACCGACCCGGCGCCTCGGAGATCGACCTCGACATGACCTTCGCCCGCGAGGGCGGCGAGGGCGCCACCCCCTACGAGGTGCTGCTCCAGGCGGCCCTGGAGGGCGACTCGAGCCACTTCACCCGCCAGGACGGCATCGAGGAGTGCTGGCGCATCGTGCAGCCGCTCCTCGATCAGCCGCCGAAGGCGATCGTCTACCCGCAGGGTTCCTGGGGACCGAAGGACGCGCAGGCCCTGACGGCGGGGCACCTGCCCTGGCAGTCTCCGTGGCTTCCGCAGTCCGGCTGAGCCGGCGGGAGAGCCGCGCCCGCCGCGCCGCGGGCGCTCTGCAAACCGCGGGGACCTCCGGACCCGTCAGCGGTGACGCAGGACCTTCTGCAGCAGGGTGATGACGCTCGCCCGGGGGACGCGAGGCGGGCCCTTGATCGCCCGCAGCGTCTCGACGAACCGCCCCGCCCGGACGACGAGCTCCACCCCGCCAGAGCCCGCGCGAGCCCGGGGCGTGAAGGTCAGGACCTCACCGTCTGCCGGCCGTCGGATCGCGCCGAGCGAGACCCGTGCCCCCTTCGGTCCCTGACGACGAGCGAGCATGACCTCCGTCCGCAATCCGGCGCGGGCCCCCGCCAGGGAGCCGTACAGCGCGGCGGTCGAGCTCAGGTTCGGCAGCCCTCTCCCGCTGTAACCGCTCGCCGCAGCGGAGGTGAGTCCGTCGAGGCTCAGCGAGCGAGTCGCCGACCGAGCCGCCCCGGCGCCCGACGTCTCGAGAGCCGCGAACTGAGCGGCGCCGAGCGCCCCGGAGGGCAGCTCCTGGTTGGTGGCCGCCGGTACGTCGCTGTCGCGCAGCACCCGGGAGATCGGAGTCTGATTGATCGCCAGGGATGGGCCGGCGAACGGCGCCGGCGGCGACTCGCTCCCGGTGGCCTTGGCAACACAGGCGCTGAGGCTGGAGAACCCGAACGCCGAGTAGCCGTCGCCGCCACAGTCGCGGGGAACCGCGAGCCGCACCGAGATCTCAAACGAGCCGTAGTTGTCCCGGGTGTCCGTGTCGAGGAGGCGAAATGCGGCGGGGTGACCGGATCCGATGAGCGCGTAGTCATAGAGATGGTTCGCCGTCGGCGCGGTGAGCCGCTTGGTGGTGAGGACCGCCGGATGGTGCCATTTCGGACCGGTGTTCGCCTGGAAGTTCACCCACTGCTCCGGCAGCTTGACGGCGCACCGTTTGTCCGACAGATAGCTGAGGATGAACTGGGCGTCGTCGCTCACCTTTCCGGATCCCCCGGCCGACGGGAACATGGGGGCCCGCCCCGGTCGCCCGCAGATCCGGTCGAACGGCGACTGGGGGACGAGGTAGTTCAGTGCGCCGTAATAGCTGATGGTCCCCTGGACCGTCGCCACGTACAGCTTCCCGGGGGTCAGTCGCTGAGCGGTCCGCACTGCCGGGGTGGCCAGCTGTCGGGCGGGGCTGTAGGCGTCGAGTCGGAGGGGCTTGGCCGCGGCGGCGCTCGCCGTTCCCGGGATCCCCAGCAGGATGACGCCGGCGACGCCGAGCAGACGCAAATTCAACACGGCGCGGGAAGATACACCAACAAAGCGTCAATTGCACGCTTCTGCACAGGGTGGGGGCGGCTCAGGCGACGGCGCGGGGTGCTTCGGGCTCGTCGGGCGGCGCGGCCGCCCGGGTGATGAGCGCTGAGCCGAGCAGGGCGTCGAGCTCGGCGTGCAGGCCGGCGCTGCGGGTGACGCGGTAGCTCGGCCCGAGCCTCAGCCGCCGGTGACCGGCGGAGGTGGTGAGCTCGATGACCACGTCGCATTCACCCGGAAAGCCCGCGAGCAGGTCCCGCAATCGCTCGAGCACCGTCGCGGGCAGCGCGGTGGCGTCGAGGTGCAGGCGCAGCGTGCTCCGCGCCGGGACGGACTTCACCGCCTGCGCCCGGGCGGTCTCGATCTCCTCCGCGGAGGGTTCGAAGCGTTCGATCTGCTGGGCCACCAGGGAGGTCGCGTCACGCTCCTTGTGTTCGACCTTACCGCGGATGAGCACGATCGAGTCGAGCTCGAGCGCCGGACCCGCCGCCTCCATCACCTTGCCGAACACGATGCACTCGACGGAGTCCTCGGTGTCGCTCAAGGTGATGAAGCTCATCAGGTCGCCCTTGCGGGTCTTCACCTTCTTGGCCTGGGTGATCATGCCGCCGACCGTCACCCAGTCGCCGTCGCGGCGCTCGGCGAGCTCGGAGATGCTCGAGTCCGACTTCGCGCGCAGCGCCGGGCCGACCTCCTTGAGCGGGTGGGCGGAGACGAACAGGCCGAGCGACTCCTTCTCGGCGGCGAGCAGATCCTGCTGGTCGAACTCCTCGGCGGGGATCGGCGCGTGGCTCGGTCCGGCGAACGCCGGCGCCGCACCCGCCCCCGTCGTCGCCGGCGCGTCGAGACCGAGGCCCAGGTCGAAGATCGAGCTCTGGCCGATGAGCGCGTCCTGCTGGGACTTCGAGCCGGCCGCCTGCGCGGACTCGAGCACCGCGAGCATCCCCTTGCGGCTGTCGCCGGTGGAGCCGAAGGCGCCGCACTTGATGAGCGCCTCGATCGCCTTGCGGTTCACCGCGCGGTTGTCGACCCGTTCGCAGAAGTCGAACAGGTCGGTGAACGGCCGCGCGGGCTGGGCCGCCCCGGGAGCGAGCTCGCCGCGCGCGGCCTTGATCGCCTCCACCGCCGCGTAGCCGACGCCCTTCACCGCGTCGAGGCCGAAGCGGATGTTGCCGTCGACGACGACGAACTCGTGGTCGGAGAGGTTCACGTCGGGCGGCAGGATCTCGATCCCCATCGACTCGGCCTGCCCTACGAAGAACGGCACCTTGTCCTTGGTCGACATCACCGAGGAGATGAGCGCGGCCATGTACTCGGCGGGATGGTTGGCCTTCAGCCACGCCGTTCGATACGAAATGAGTGCATAACAAGCTGCGTGGGACTTGTTAAACGAGTAGTCTGCCGACCGCTCGTTGGTTGACCACAGCGATTCAGTCACCGACTCGGCGGTGCCCGAGGCGCGGCAGCCCGCGTAGAACTCGGGCTTCAGCTTGGCCATCGCCTCGCGGTTCTTCTTGCCGATCGCCTTGCGCAGGTCGTCGGCGCGGGCGCCTGAGAAGCCGGCGAGCTCCTTGGAGATGAGCATCGCCTGCTCCTGGTAGAGGATCACCCCCTTGGTGTCCTCGATGATGGGGCGCAGCCGCTCGTCGGCGTAGGCGATCGTCTCCGGGTCGCGCTTGCCGCGGGCGTAGGTGGGGATCTGGTCCATCGCGCCCGGTCGGTACAGCGCGCCGAGCGCGATCAGGTCCGCGAACTCGGTCGGTCCCACCTTGCGCAGCGCCTCGCGCATCCCCTCGGACTCGAACTGGAAGACCCCGATCGACTCGCCGCGGGCGAGCATCTCGTAGGTCGCGACGTCGTCGAGGGCCAGCGCGTCCATGTCGGGCCGCTCGCCGGTGGAGCGCTCCACGATGTCCAGGGCGTCCTCGATCACGTCGAGGTTGCGCAGCCCCAGGAAGTCCATCTTCAGCAGGCCGAGCTGCTCGACGGGCTTCATCGAGAACTGGGTGACGGTGCGGAACACCTTCTCGCCGTTCTCGTCGGTGGAGCCCGAGTCGGCGATCTGCAACGGCAGGATGTCGGTGAGGTCGCGGTCGGAGATGACCACCGCCGCGGCGTGGATCGACGCGTTGCGCACGATCCCCTCAAGCCCCTGGGCGACGTCGACGATCTGCTTCGCGGTGCCGTCGCGGTCGACCTCGGCGCGCAGCGGCTGCCCGGGCGCGAGGCACTTCTCAAAGCTCGGCGAGCGACCCTGCTCGGGGTCGGGGATGAGTTTCGAGAGCCGGTCGCCGATCGCGTAGTCGTGGCCGAGCACCCGGGCGGCGTCGCGGGTCGCCGCCCGCGGGAACATCTTGCCGAAGGTGATGATCTGGGCCACCGCCTCCTTGCCGTACTTCTCGGTGACGTAGCGGATCACCCGCTCGCGGCCGCGCACCGAGAAGTCCATGTCGATGTCGGGCATCGACACCCGCTCGGGGTTCAGGAAGCGCTCGAACAGCAGGTCGTAGCGCAGCGGATCGAGGTCGGTGATCGACAGGCAGTAGGCGATGATCGAGCCCGCCGCGGAGCCGCGGCCGGGCCCCACGGCGATCCCCGACCCCTTGGCGAAGCTCACGAAATCCCACACGATCAGGAAGTAGGCGTTGAAGCCCATCGAGTCGATCACGCCCAGCTCGTACTCGGCGCGCTCCAGCGCCTCCGCGGGGACCGGGTCGCCGTAGCGCCGGCGCAGCCCCGCGTCGACGAGCTCCCGCAGGTAGCTGCGCTCATCCGAGCCGTCGGGCGTCTGAAAGCTCGGGATCAGCTGCGCCCCGAGCGGGATCTTCACCTCGCAGCGCTCTGCGATCTCAAGCGACGTCGGCACCGCCTCAGGCCACTCGGCGAACACGTCGTGCATCTCCTGGGAGGAGCGCAGATAGAACTCGTTGGTATCGAAGCTCATCTTCGGGGCGGCGATCGTCGACTTCGTCTGCACGCACAACAGCGCCGCGTGATGGTGGTAGTCCTCGCGACGCAGGTAGTGCACGTCGCTGGTCCCCACCACCGGGCGACCCACCTCCCGGGCGATCCGCACGATCCCCTCGTTGCAGTGGTCCTGGAGATCGATCCCGTTCTTCTGGACCTCGAAGTACACGTTGTCGGGGCCGACGGCGTCCATCAGATCCCGCGCATGGCCGCAAGCGTCGTCGAGCCGGTCCTCGCCAAGCAGCCGGCAGAACCGCGAGGCCAGGCAGCCGGTAAGCGCGATCACGCCCTCGCCGTGCTCGGCCAGCTGCGCCATGTCGATCCCCGGCTTGCCCCGCTGATAGCCCTCCAGGAACCCCCGCGAGGAGAGCTTCACCAGGTTGCGGTAGCCGGTCTGGTCGGCCGCCAGCAGCGTGAGGTGGTAGCGGTCCATCCGGCCCTGCGCGCGCGCCGC
>CAXTTD010000008.1:0-8338 GCA_964246945.1 uncultured Solirubrobacteraceae bacterium
GCCCGCTCCTCAGCGAGCTGCGCAGCGCGCGCTCCGCACCGGGCTTCGCGCTCGGCGCGTGGCTGATCGGGCTGGAGGCGATCCTGTTCGGCGCCGCTACCGCGCTCCTGCCGCTGCGCATGGCCTCCCTCGGGGCCCCCGGCTGGGGGATCGGGGCCGCATTCGTCGCCGCCTCGGCGTTCTCCGCGGCGCTCGCCCCGCTCGTCGGACGCAGCGTCGACCGGCGCGGGGCGCTGCCCACGGTGGCGTTCGGCCTCGCCACCGGCGTGCCGCTGGTCGCCGCCCTCATGCTGCCCGTGGGCGGGCTGGCGCTCGGCGTCCTCATCGCACTCGCACTCGGAGCGCCGCTCACCGCGGCGCTGGTTCCCGGGGCCGCGATGATGACCGGCGCCACCGAGCGAGCCGGGGTGTCGCTCGTCATCGCGACCTCGACGGTCAACCTCGCCTACGCGATCGGTGAGACGATCGGCGCACCCGCCGCCGCCGGGCTGTCGGGCGTCACCGGCGACGCGGTCCCGTTCGGAGTGGTCGCGCTGCTGCTGCTGGCGACGCTCGGACTCGTGCGCCACGGCACCCCGGCGCGGCGCGAACCGCCGCCGGCTGCGCTACACAGGCACCGTGCCCGGGCGGACGATCCAGACCACCGTCATCGCGACGGCGATCGTCGTCGAGCTGATCGTGCTCGCCGGTCACTTCGTGTTCGGTTGGGGCCCGAAGACCCACCGGTCCGCGGCGACACCGCCCGGGCTGACGGTGAGCCCCGCGGGTCCGCCGAGCGCCCGTAACGTCCTGCTCGAGCTCTCGGGCGCCGCCCTGCGGGAGTCCGACCGCGAGCGTGCCGGAGCGCCCGCGTCGCGCGGCGCCGTCGCCTACGTGCGGCTCGCGACCTGGCAGCTCTCCGACCAAGCGGTGGGAGGCCGCCGGGTCGCCCGTCCGCTTACCCGGACCGTCACCGCCTGGCGGCGCGAGGACGGCGCCGGGCGAACGGTCACGATGCAGCGCACGCGCACCGGCGCGATCCGTACGGTGAGCGCGACGCTGCCCGCGGGCGACCGGCTGCCGGTGCTCACGGGCTCGGGCGCGACGCTCGGGCAGCGGCTCGATCTCCCGAGCGGCGCCTCGACCGCGCAGGCGATCGCAACGTTCACGGGGCTCGCCGCTCGCGAGCCGATTCCGGCCGCCACGCAGGCGCAGATCCTCGCCCGTCTCGCCGGCGACGCGGGTCTCGTCGACGCCGGCCACACCCGCGACCGGGCCGGCCGCTCAGGGCTCGTCATCAGCTTCACCGGCCCGCAGCGGGGCGCCGAGGTCCGGGAGACGCTCGTGCTCGACCCCCGCACCGGCGCGCTGCTCGAGTTCGACCGCACCCTCGCCGGCCCGCCGGGCCGGCTGAACGTCGCCTCCGGGGGGCTGCTCTCCTACGCCGTGTTCCTGCGCGCCGGGCGCGTGGCGCGACTCGGAGAGACGCCTACACCGGCTCCTCGGTGACGTCGCGGGCGACGAGCGCGGCGTAGTGACCGCCCTGCTCGAGCAGGCCCTCGTGGGTCCCCCGCTCAACGATCCGGCCATGGTCGAGCACGACGATCTGATCGGCGTCGCGCACCGTGGAGAGGCGGTGGGCGATCGTGATCGTGGTCCGGCCCTCGGCGAGCCGTTCCAGCTCGCCCTGCACGGCGTACTCAGTCTGGGTGTCGAGGGCGCTCGTGGCCTCGTCGAGGACGAGCACCGGCGGGTTGCGCAGGATCGTGCGGGCGATCGCCATCCGCTGCTTCTCCCCGCCCGAGAAGCGATAGCCGCGCTCGCCGACGACCGTGTCGTAGCCGTCGGGCAGCCCGGCGATGAGCTCGTGGACGTGCGCCGCGCGGGCCGCCTGCTCGATCTCGGCGTCGGTGGCGTCGGGCTTGGCGAACCGCAGGTTCTCCCGCACGCTGGCGTGGAACAGGTAGGTCTCCTGGGAGACGACGCCGACGGTCGCCGCCAGCGAGGCCAGCGTGACCTCGCGGATGTCGATCCCGTCGATGGTCACCGAGCCCGCCTGGGGCTCGTAGAGCCGCGCGACCAGGTAGCCGAGCGTCGTCTTGCCCGACCCGGTCTCCCCCACGACCGCCGTCCGCGTGCCGGCCGGCACCTCGAGATCGATGTGGCGCAGCCCCCAGGTCTCGGTCGCCTGGGCCCCGTAGGTGAAGGAGACGTCCCGCATCCGCACCTCACCGAGCACGGCCTGCGCGTCGAGCGTCGTCGCGGCGGGGGCCTCCTCGATGTCGACCGGCAGATCCAGATACTCGAAGATGCGGTCGAACAGCGCCAGCGAGGACTCCATGTCGGCCTGCACGCCGAGCAGCGAGTTGATGGGGAACAGCAGCCGGGTCTGCAGCGTGGTGAACGCGACCACGGTCCCGATGTTCACGTGCCCGACGAAGCTCTGACCGGCGAGCCAGTAGACGAGGGCCGGCTGCACCGCGAAGATGAACTGGATCGTGCCCATCATCCAGCGGCCGGCCATGCGGCTGCGGACCTCGGTGTCGGCGATCACCCGCGACTCGCCGGTGAAGCGCTCGGCGAGATCCTCGCCGCGGCCCATCGTCTTGCCGAGCAGGATCCCCGACACCGACAGTGACTCCGCGACCAGCGCGGTGAGGTCGGCGAGCTGGCGCTGCTGGGCGGTGGTGATCCGGCGGCGGATCTGCCCGATGCGCCGCGTCGCCCACACCGACGGGGGCACGAACACGAGGCTGAACAGCGCCAGGCGCCAGTCGAGCACGCACATGGCGATGATCGCGGCCACCACCGTCGTCGCGTTGGAGGCGATCGTCGTCGCCGTGGTGGTCACCACCGAATCCAGGCCGCCGATGTCGTTGGCGATCCGCGACTGGACCTCGCCGGTGCGCGTCCGGGTGAAGAACGCGAGTGACATCCGCTGCAGGTGCTGGTAGACGCCGGCGCGCAGGTCGTGCATCACCCGCTGGCCGACGACGTTCGACAGATAGGTCTGCCACACGCTCGTGGCGTTGGAGAACACCGCCACCGCCACCATCCCGAGCACGGTGACCGTGAGCACCGTGTCGTCGTGCTGGACGATCCCCTGGTTGAGCGCGTCGCGCAGCAGGAACGGGTTGGCGATCGAGGCGAGCGCCGAGGCGATGATCATCACCAGCACGATGGTGAGGCGGGCCCGGTAGGGCCTGAACAGGGCGAAGATCCGGTGCCCGTCGCGCTCGCGGCTCGGGTCCATCAGCGGCGGCGGCTTCTTCGCGCCGCCGCGCAACGCCGACCTCGCCCCCGTGCCCGGGGTGCCCGCGCCTGCGCCGAGTCCCATGCGTCCGCTGCTCACCCCCTCATGATGGCGCACGCCGGCGGGTGACTACCCTGCTCGGTGCGATGAACGACGACTGGCGCGTGCGCGCGCGACTCCACGACGAGGGTTTCGCCCACCGGCTGGGGGACTCGCTGCAGGCCGAGGAGCTCGAGCACGACCTGCGCGCCTCCTACGCCGACCGGGTGGTCGTCTCCATCGACGGGCCGGAGCTCTTCCTCTACGCCGCCGACCGCACGCAGGCGCAGGGCGCCCAGGCGCTCGTGCAGCGGATCGCCGCCGAGCACGGCTGGCAGCTCGACGTCGAGCTGCGCCGCTGGCACCCGCAGGCCGAGATCTGGGAGGACCCCGACAGCCCGGAGCCCGCCACCGCCGCCCAGGCCGAGACCGAGGACGACATCCGCAACGCCGGCGAGCGCCGGGACTCCGCCGAGCAGGGCTATCCCGAGTTCGAGGTCCGCGTCTCCTGCGACTCGCGCCACGAGGCCGGCGAGCTCTCGGACCGCCTCCAGCAGGAAGGGATCGCCAACGTCCACCGCTGGGACTGGGTGCTCATCGGCGCCGCCGACGAGGACGACGCGAACGCGATCGCGCAGCGGCTGCGCGACGAGCTTCCCCAGGCGACGATCTCGGTCGAGTCGAATCTGCGCAAGCTGTGGGACCACGCCCCGGGCAACCCGTTCGCGTGGCTCGGCGGGCTCGCCGGCTAACGCGAGCCGACTGAGCGCCGCCCGTCATCGCTTGCCTTCCCGGGCAGGTCCGTGATACTGACGCGCTTGCGCGACGAATTGTCCTCCCCCGAGCCTGCCGAGCCCGTCGTCCCCCCGCTGCCGCGGCTGTCGGTGGCCGGACCCGCGCCCGGCGGGCGGCCGACCGACGCCGTCCCCCGCCCTGACCCGGCCGCGCGCCTGGGTCAGAGCTCGTTTCCGCCGATCGCCGAGTACGCGTTTCTGTCGGACTGCGAGACGGTGGCGCTGGTGGCGCCGAGCGGCGCGGTCGAATGGATGTGTCTGCCGCGGGTGGACTCGGCCTCGATCTTCGGGGCGATGCTCGACCGCGACGCCGGCTCCTTTCGCGTCGCCCCGGACGGCCTCACCGTGCCCACCGCGCGGCGCTACCTGCCGGGAACGATGGTGCTCGAGACGAGCTGGGGCACCGGCACCGGTTGGATGGTGGTGCGCGACGTGCTGCTCATCGGCAACTGGCACCACCAGCACGACCGCTCTCACACCCACCGCCGGGCCCCGACCGACTACGACGCCGATCACGTGCTGCTGCGTACCGTGCGCTGCGTCAACGGCGAGGTCCAGCTGCTGCTCGACTGCGAGCCGAAGTTCGACTACGGGCGCCAGCCGGTCACCTGGCGCTACTCGGGTGAGGACTACCACGTGGGCACCGCGCGCAGCAGCGACGGCGCGATCGAGCTCACGCTGACCACCGACCTGATGCTCGGCTTCGAGGGGTCGCGCGCGACCGCACGCCACCTCATGAAGGAGGGCGAGGTCGTCTACTGCGCGCTGTCGTGGTCCGAGCATCCGGCGCCGAGTGACGTCGACGAGGCCTACGACCGGCTGGTGTGGACCGCTCACCACTGGCAGCACTGGCTCGACCGCGGCCAGTTCCCCGACCATCCGTGGCGCACCCACCTGCAGCGCTCGGCGCTCACCCTCAAGGGGCTCACCTACGCGCCGAGCGGCGCGCTGCTCGCCGCGGCCACCACCTCGCTGCCCGAGACTCCGCAGGGGGAGCGCAACTGGGACTACCGCTACAGCTGGATCCGCGACTCGACATTCATGCTGTGGGCGCTGCTCTCGCTCGGCTTCGAGTGGGAGGCCAACGACTTCTTCTACTTCATCGCCGACGTCGCCTCCGGCGAGGAGAAGCTGCAGGTGATGTACGGCCTGGACGGCGAGCGCCGCCTCGACGAGCACGAGCTCGACCATCTCAGCGGCTACGAGCGCGCCCAGCCGGTGCGGGTCGGCAACGCCGCCTGTGAGCAGGAGCAGCACGACGTGTGGGGGGCGCTGCTCGACTCGGTGTACCTGCACACCCGCTCGCGAGACTCGCTCGACGACCGGGTGTGGAAGATCCTCTCCCGCCAGGTCGAGGAGGCGATCGCCCACTGGCGCGACCCTGACCGCGGGATCTGGGAGGTGCGCGGCGAGCCCCAGCACTTCACCTCCTCGAAGATCTTCTGCTGGGTGGCCTGCGACCGTGGCGCCCGCCTCGCGCGCCTGCGCGAGGACGAGGACCGGGCACGGCGCTGGCGGGCGGCCGCGGAGGAGATCCACGCCGACGTGTGCGAGCACGGGGTCGACGAGCGCGGCGTGTTCGTGCAGCACTACGGCTCGAGCGCCCTCGACGCCGCGCTACTGCTGATCCCGCTGATGCGCTTCCTGCCGCCCGAGGACCCGCGGGTGCGGGCGACCGTGTTCGCGATCGCCGACGAGCTCACCGAGCAGGGGCTCGTGCTGCGCTACCACACCGAGGACACCGATGACGGCCTGCCGGGGCGCGAGGGCACGTTCCTCATCTGCTCGTTCTGGCTCGTCTCGGCGCTGTGCGAGATCGGCGAGATCGACCGCGCCCGGCTGCTGTGCGAGCGGTTGCTCGGCTACGCGAGCCCGCTCGGGCTCTATGCCGAGGAGGTCGACCCGGAGACCGGCCGCCACCTCGGCAACTTCCCGCAGGCGTTCACCCACCTCGCCCTCATCAACGCGGTGATGCACGTGATCCGTGCCGACGAGGAACTCGCCGAGCGCGCCCGCTCGGCGTGGGCGGACTGGGGCGAGGTCGGGCGCTGAGCCTCGGCGAGCAGCTCACGCGACGGGTCGCGCAGCCCGCGGCGCTGCGCGACGCAGGACACGGAGGTGGACGCCGTCAACCTCCTGCGGGGTTCGGCGGCGCCCATCGCGCTCGGCGGGGCCAACCGCGATCCGGAGGGCTTCCCCGATCCCCCGTGGGTGATGATCGACCGCACGAACGCATCGGCGCAGCTCGCGTTCTCTCAGGGCGTCCACCACTGCCTCGGTGCGGCGCTCGCTCGCCTCGAGGGCCGTGTCGTCTTCGTGGAGCTCACCCGCCGCTGACCGGCGCTCGCCCTCGCTGGGACCCCGACCCGGACAGCCGCAGCTCGTCCTGCGCGGCTTCGAGAGGGTGCCGGTCCGCGCCGGCGCCGGCTAACCGGACGCAACCGGCTCCCGGCGGGGTCCGAGCGTCACCGGCAGCGCCTTCAGCTGGTTGAGGAACGCGCTCGGCACGTGGGCGGCCGGACCCGCGGGGGCCATCTGCGGATAGCGGACGAGCGTCTCGGAGAGCATCACCGTGAGCTCCAGACGAGCCAGCGCCGCGCCGAGGCAGAAGTGACGGCCCCCGGCGCCGAACGCCTGATGCTCGGGGTGGCGGCGGACGTCGAAGCGGTCGGGGTCGGCGTAGCGCTCGGGATCGCGCCCGGAGGCCACGTACCACATGACGACCTTCTCGCCCTCCCGGATCGCCTGGCCGCCGAGCTCGGTGTCACACGTCGCGGTGCGGCGGAAGTGGGCGAAGGCGGGGAACATCCGCAGCGCCTCCTCGACGGCGCCGGGGATCAGCGCCGGCTCCGCGAGCAGCGCCTCCCGCTGGCGCCCGTCGGCCATCAGCGCGCGCATCGCGCTGCAGTAGGTCGCCTTGGTGGAGTCGTTGCCGGCCGCCATCAGCAGGAAGAAGCCCATGACGATCTCGGGCTCGGTGAGCCGCTCACCGTCGACCTCGGCGTGGACGAGCACGCTGGTGAGGTCATCGGTCGGCTCCGCGCGGCGCGCGGCGATGAGCTCGGCGCAGCGGCGGAAGATCTCGGGCAGCGTCTCGCGCTGCAGGGTCGCGGCGCCCTCGGGGTTCAGCTCGGGGTCCCCGACGGCGAGCGCGCCGTTCATCAACCGCGCCCATTCGGCGTCCTCGGCGGGCGCGACGCCCATGAACGATCCGATCACCCGCGAGACGACCGGCTGGGCGACGTCGGTGACCAGGTCGCAGCCCTCCCGGTTGGTGAGGCCGTCGAGCACGTCGGCGGCGATGCGCCGGATCGCCGGTTCGTGGGCGGCGATGCGACGCGGCGTGAAGCCGGCCTGGAACAGGTTCTTGAGGCGGTCGTGGCGCGGCGGGTCCATGCCGATGAACATCGCCTGCTGCAGCGCGAGCGGGAACACGTCGGTCATGAGGGTCACGCCGCCGCGCTCGGAGGAGTACGTCCTCCAGTCCCGGCTCACCGTGTGGATGTCCGCCGGCCGCGTCACCGACCAGTAGCCGGCCTCTTCGGGCTCTTCGACGATGTGCGAGGTCCAGTGGACCGGGCAGTGCTCGCGCAGGCGAGCGAACAGCTCGACGGGCGGACCGTCGCTCCAGTGTTCCTCGTCGGTGACGAGGATCTCCTCCAGGTTCACGCCGGGGCTCGCCATCGCTCCTCCTCCTCGCTCGGCCGACTGGAACGCCATCGTACCGCTCGGGGGCACCCAGGGCCGGCGGGGTTATGGCCCCGCCGACCCCCGGGCTCTCAGCTGAGCGCCACCTCGGCGATCGCGGCCTCCTCGACCTCCACCACCGGGCCCGCGTCCTCCGCGTCTCGCCAGATGACGTACTCACCGGCGGCGAGGCTGCCGAACACGGCGGTGAGGCGACACACCCCGGAGGGCGTGGTGCGCTCGTGCACCCCGGTGTGAACCCGGGGGCCGTCGCCGTCGACCGGGCTGATCTCGATCTCGCGACCGCGGTAGTAGTCCTCCGGGTAGATGATCAGCGCCCCGTGGCCCTGGCCGATGTCGACGGCGAGGCTCGCCTGCCCCGCCACCACCGCGGGGGCCCGGGGGGGCGGCCCGGGGGGGGGGGGGGGGGGGGGGTGGGCGGGGGCCCCGCCGGCCGCCGCCACGTAGGTCCCGCGGGCGTGCAGCAGCGGCGCGAGGATCTGCGTCCAGTAGCCGGCGCCGGGCCAGATCTCGACGACGCTCGCGGTCGGCCCGACGCCAAAGAAGGAAAGCTCCTCGGCCGGAT
>CAXTTD010000008.1:8348-9925 GCA_964246945.1 uncultured Solirubrobacteraceae bacterium
GCGGGGGGGGCGGGCGGCCCCCCCCACCCCGGGGCCCCCGGGGGGGGGGCCCGCGTGGTGGGTGTGCTGGTGTGCTGCTCCGGTCACGACGCCGGCAGCAGCGAGAACGGCGCGGTCTGGTAGCCGCTCGCGGGGGTGCCGAGGTAGGGGAACGTCGACAGGTAGCTCGTGTTCGCCTCGGTGAGCCCGTCGGTGACCAGGTTCACCGCCTTATCCGGCGTGTAGCTCTTGTCGACGAGCGGATAGGTCAGGCCGGCGATTGCTCGCAGCTCGATCGTGGTGACGTCGTCGAACACTCGCCGACCGTTGGGGAAGCCGGCGAGGTCCCCGGCGACGACCCCCAGCGGGTTGGGGTTGCTCGTCGTCGGCGGGATCGCCATGTTGAGCCGCACCTCGTCGGCGTAGGTGCTGCCGGTGTAGTTCTGGAACCCCGGGACGATGCCCGGCGGGATCCCGGTGAGCAGGATCGCGACGAGATCCGCACGCGCGGTGCCGGCGGCGTCGAGCGCCTTGAGGTTCGGGAACGCGCCCGGGTACAGCACCGGCAGCAAACCGGCGAGCTCGGGGTGCTGGACGTAGGTGAGGAATTGGCTGTCCTGGGCGGGGAACAGGGAGTTCCACAGGTCCTTCTTGCCCATCGGATTGATGACCTCGTTGAACAGCGGGTTGCCGAGCCGGGACACCTGCACCCCGGGCCCGAAGCTCCCCGAGACGCCTCCGGGCTCGCGGATCGTCGCCTTGGAGCGGTTCGCCGCCGCCCACACGCCGATCACCGAGTCGGGGTGGCGCCAGTCGCCCCAGTGGCTGCCGCCGGCGAGGTCCTGCATCGGTACCTGCAGTGCGATCGTCTGCACGCCGAACTCCATGAGGGAGTTCTCGCCGGGCGCAGCGCTGTTCAGGCCCGCCGCCATGGCCCCCACGTGCAGGTTCTGGAGCGGCCGCAGGTCACCGAGGTCGAAGATCGCGCCGAGGTCGATGTAGAACCCCTCGAGACGCTGCCCGGCGAACACGGTGCGGTTGCCGGCGATCTGCTGGATCGCCTCGGAGGCGAGCGACGCGTAGTTGGGGGTCGAGAGCGGCCCGACGTTCGACGGCGGACACGGCACGTTGCTGGCGATGACCTCCGAGCCCCGACGAGTGCTGCGGGTCACGGTGTAGAACTGCTTGCGGTTCCAGTTCGGGCTGGAGATCGAGTCGATCAAGCCGGTGTTGTAGAGGAACGTGTTCGGGTCCCCGACGACGACGTCGAAGTCGAACTGGTAGGTGACGTCCGGGTATCCGTCGCCGTTGTTGTCGATGTAGATGTAGTAGGTGACGTCCTCGGCGAACTCGAAGAAGTTCGGGCCGCCGAACGGCGCCTCGAACGGCAGGAAGTCCGCGATCAGCGTCACGGTGCCCGGCTTGTCGGGTGAGACGAATGCAAAGGTGTCGGTGTTGTCGGCGACCGGGTCCTTGCTGGTACCCGGTGCCTCACGGTGAGAGGACATGGTTAAGTCTCCGAAGGGGGTTCGATGGAACTCGCGTCAGTGCGAGCGAGCGAGGGATGCGCGAGTGCGTCAGCGCGCGTGGTGCGCGAG
>CAXTTD010000008.1:10025-18248 GCA_964246945.1 uncultured Solirubrobacteraceae bacterium
TGCGCGAGTGCGTCAGCGCGCGTGGTGCGCGAGCTTGGCGGCGAGCGCGTGATCGTGGATCGTCACCTCGCGCGAGCCGGACATGATCGTGATCTTGCCGTCCTTGGGGTCGCCGAGCCAGGCGACGACGGGGTGCGAGTGCGTCGCCCGCTTGTGCGTATCCCGCTTCTTGGCGTCGGCGTCGGCGACGCCGAACGCTCCCATGGTGGCCACGCCGGCGGCGGCGCCGGCCGAGCTACGGACGAAGGTGCGCCTGGTGAGCTCGCTCATCGAGTCCTCCCTTGCTTGTTTGCACCAAGAACCCGGCGGATCGTGCCGACTGCGACCCCGGGCGGCTCCGTGAGGGCATCTCACGGCAACCGCTCCCCCCGCCTGGTCTCTGGCGATGTGATCACAACCTACAGCAATTATGAGTAGCGATGTGAAAGTTTCATGATCAATGAGGCCCACCCGAGCCTTCCGGTGGTGGGATCGCCGATTTTCAGCTAGGTTTCCCCGAGCTTTAGTCCAACGTCAATCTGGGGAGTGCGACATGGAGTCTGCAGGCAAGGATGCGCGACAGGGCAGGGGGCGCCGCAGATGGAGGGGTCGGGCCGTCCTCGGGATCGCGGCGGCCGCACTATGTGCCGGCGGGGTCGGCGCCAGCGGAGCGATCGCCGCGGCGCCTCGGGTCGTCACGGTAACTCCGCGGCCCGCGGTCCCGCAGAATGCGACCGCCCAGGGTGCGGTCACCTCGTCCTCGGCCATCTCCGGGACGGTCGGGCTGAAGCCGCGCCACGCCGCCGCGCTGAGCGCGTACGCGCAGGCGGTCTCGACGCCGGGCTCCTCGCAGTACCACCACTATCTCTCGCTGGCGCAGTTCAACGCCGACTACGCGCCGAGCGCCGCGACCGTCAGCGCGGTGGAGGCAGCGCTGGAGGCCGGCGGCCTGAAGGTCGGCGCCGTCTCCGGCGACAACCTGCTCGTGAGCTACAGCGGCACGGCGTCGAAGGTGACGAGCACGTTCCATACCGGCCTCAAGCGCTACCGCCTGCACGGCGGACGCGAGGCCTACGCGAACACCGCGACCGCCCAGCTGCCCGCCTCGGTTGCCTCCGACGTGCAGAACGTGAGCGGGCTCAACGACCTCGTCGTGCCCCACGCGGACCCGCCGACCGTGACCAAGGCGAAGGGTTCGCCCGCCGCCTCCTCGGTCTCGGTGCCAAGCGGCGCGGCCTCGCCGTGCGCGGCGGCCACGAAGATCGCCAATGAGGACAGCGGCCTCACCGCCGACAGCGTCTCGCACGCCTACGGTCTGGATCCGCTCTACAGCGCGGGTGATTTCGGCGCCGGCCAGAAGGTCGACATCCTCGACCTCTACGGCTACAACCAGTCCGACATCGCCGCCTACGACAAGTGTTACTACGGTGCCTCCGAGGGGGCACAGGTGCTCTCGCGGCTCTCCTCCACGAACATCGACGGCGGCGCGCAGACGGACGCGAGCGGTGCCGGCGGCACCGGTGAGACCGAGCTCGACAGCGAGGCGGTGGCCGCCTACGCGCCGCAGGCGCAGGTCGATGTGTTCGAGGCGCCTTCCACGGACTCGGGCTTCATCGACGACATCGCCGCGATGACCGACGACACCGCCTCGAAGATCGAGTCGATCTCCTACGGGGAGTGCGAGCCGGACGTGATCGCCGAGGAGCCCGGGTACGCGCAGCTCGAAAACAGCCTGTTCGAGCAGGCCGCGGTCGAGGGCAAGACGGTGTTCTCCTCAACCGCCGACAACGGCTCGGACACGTGCTCGGACGACAGCGGGGCGCCGGTGGCGCCGCTGCTCTCCGCCTCGGACCCCGCCTCCCAGCCGTACGTGACGGCAGTTGGCGGCACCGCCATCACGGCGGCCACCGATCCGCCCGCCGAGGAGGTCTGGAACGACGGCTCCGCGGGCGGGGCCGGCGGCGGCGGGATCTCCGACCTGTGGGAGGAGCCCGCCTGGCAGCAGAACTCGACGGTCCCGGGTCTCAACAACTCGACGATCATCAGCGAGGCCGAGAAGGTGAACGGGAACGACTTCTGCCAGACCGGCAGCTCGTTCACCAACCCGTGCCGGGAGCTGCCCGACGTGAGCGCCCAGGCGTCCCCGAACACCGGGGGCTTCGTCATCTACCTCGGTGGCCAGTGGACCGTCATCGGCGGGACCTCGCTGTCCTCGCCGACGTGGGCGGCGATCCTCGCCGACATCAACTCGACGTCGAGCTGCACCGCCGCCGGCGGGGCCGGATTCATCTCCCCCACGCTGTACGCGATCGCCTCCAAGCCCGCGGAGTACGCGGCGTCGTTCAACGACATCACCGCCGGCAACAACGACAACTTCGGCGCCGCCGACGGCCTGTTCCCGGCCACCCCGGGCTACGACATGGCCACCGGCCTGGGCTCGCCGAAGGTCACCGGGGCGGGCGGGGCCAACGGCCTCGCCTACTACCTGTGCGGAGGTGCGGCGACGGCCGCACCGACGGTGAGCTCGGTGACCCCGAGCTCGGTGTCGAGCGCGGCGGTGCCCAAGGGCACGAGCCTCACCGTGTACGGGTCCGGGTTCGAGACCGGCGGTAAGCCGGACGTCGCCGGGGCGACCGTCGGAACCGTCACGGTGCCGGCGTCGGACATCACGGTGAAGAGCACGAGCGAGCTGGTCATCGACCCGGTGCCGGCAACGATGCTGCAGACCGGCACCGGCGGGACCGGCGGCGGAGAGGGCACCTACGACGTCACGGTGACCCTCACCGGCGGCGGCACCAGTGCCCCCAGCCACTCGGCCACGCTCGTGGTGTACCCGAGCGCCTCCACGGGCTCGGGCGCGACCCCGACGGTCTCGGGCACCGAGCCGTCCGCGGGTGTCGAGTCCGGCGGCTCGAAGGTGACCATCTACGGCGCAGGCTTCTCGGAGGCGCCGATCACCTCGGTGACCTTCGGCGGAGTCGCGGCGCAGAGCTACTCGGTCATCAACGACAACGAGATCAGCGCGGTGACGCCCAAGTACGCCTCGGGCACCACCGCGTGCGCCGCCTCGGACGATCCGGCCACCGGCACCTGCCAGACCCAGGTGAAGGTGAGCACGGCCACCGCCTCGAGCCCCGAGCCGGCCCTCCCGCCGGAGTACTCGGGTCCGCTGGCCGACGCGACCTCGATCGCCGGGCTCTACCCGGCGCCCAACGAGTTCGACTACGAGCCGGCACCACACATCACGAGCATCACCTACGCCTCGCCCCCGGACGTCGCGAGCGAGGCCGGGGGCACCGTGGTGACGATCAACGGCACCGGGTTCGGAGAGCTCGGGCTCGACTGGGTGAACGTCGGTCCCTACACGACCGACCTCTCGCAGGTGTTCCCGAGCTCGGTGAGCTCGACCCAGCTCACGATCACCCTGCCCGCACAGGCGGCGACGAGCACCGTGCTCGAGGAGCCGGTGACGGTGCAGACCGCCGGGAGCCCCAACCAGGCGCCCGGGGTCGCGCTCACGAGCGTGCCGCCCAGCAACACGGTCGACGTCAGCTACGCGCCGACGCCGTCGGTGTCCGGGGTGAGCACCTCGAACGCGTACGCGGCCGGGCCGACGAGCGGCGGGACGCCGATCACGCTCACCGGCTCCGGGTTCACCGGGGCCGACGAGGTGATCTTCGTCGACCAGAAGTACGGGTTCGAGAGCACCCAGTACAGCCTGAACGTGGTCTCGAACTCCAAGATCACGCTCGACACGCCGGCGGCGCTCACCGGCGTCTACGGGATCGAGGTATGCAACCCCTCGGGGTGCTCGACGCCGTCGACCGCGACGTTCACCTACTACATCCAGGGCAACCCGAGCGTCACCTCGGTCACTCCCACCACCGGCACCGCCGGTACCCGGGTCGTGATCAAGGGTGAGAACCTCGGCTACGTCCAGGCGGTGGACTTCGGGTCAACCCCGGCGACCTCGTTCCACAACGCCTCCGCCTTCTTCGAGGGCGGCAACACGACCAAGGTGATCGCGTTCGCTCCGCCCGGGGTGGCCTCCGGGAAGACGGTCGCGGTACGGGTCAAGACGCTCGAGAGCGAGGCCACCGGGTTCGGCCTGAGCCCGGTGAACACGGCCGCCGAGTTCACCTACGGCGGGTGAGCACCCGCTGAGCTGAGCTGCCTGCTGCCCCTGCCCGCCGGTGTCCCCGGTGGGCAGGGGACCGGCGGGCCGAGGGGTTGCGCGGGCCGACAGGTCCGGCAGGCCGACAGGTCCGGCAGGCCGACAGGTTCGGCAGGCCGACAGGTTCGGCAGGCCGACAGGTTGCGCGGGGCGGCGCGCCCCGGGTCCGACGGGCCGGCGCGCCGCGGGCCGGTTCCGCGGGGAATTTCGTCCCACTCGCCCCGGCTTCCGCGGCGATTGGGACGTCTCGGCACTGGGAGTGCCAAACCTGCCCACTCGCCACCCGCAGCGACGCGAGTGGGCAGTTATTCCCGACCCCCTTCAGCGCTCTAGTCAGATCAAGCACGCCGGAGCGCCACCGCCTCGCAGACAGGTTGACACCTCGGCGCAGACCACTCGCTGAGTCGCGCCGGGGCGCCCTTACCGTGGCTGGCCGTGCGCGACCAGCATCAGCCAGAGGTCCTTGAGCTGCATGAGAGCCTCACGTGGCTCGCCCCAGTCCTGCCAGCGCTCGGGTTCCCGGACGACACTGACGGCCGCCTGACCGATGCTCGCAGCGTCAAGGCGCAGTTCACAGCCATGCGCAGTGACAACGCGCTGAGCGAGCCTGAACGCCCGACCGTTCACGCAGAACGCCTGCCAGCGCATCAGCGCCACGTCGAGCACATCGGGAGCGTGGCGCGGGACATCGGAAAGCGCGAGCGCCGACCCGAGATGCCACTCGCCGGTGCGAACCCGCCCCGCCCACTCAGGTGATCGCTACGCATCAATCCATCGACGAACGAGCGCACATCGATGTCGGCTCGCCCCAATGCGCTCGCGCCAGACGCGATGGCCTCGAGCAGCGGCGCGAGCACCGACGCGAACTCGTCGATGAGGCCGACGTCCGTCGGCCTGGCGTTGCTGTCGCCGAAGATGAGCGTCGCTCGCCGGGTCGCGGTGTGCCGGAGCCGCAGGTGGCATGACCCGAAGCGCGGACAGGCGCCGTTAAGTGATGCATGAGGTTCAGGCCACCGTACTTCAGCCGCTCGCAGGCACGCACGCCGGGCGCCTGGTAGGCGCCCGCAAAGAGCGCACGCTCCCACACGTCGCGGTCGCCACCGGGATATGCGGTGAGCCCGCCGCCTGAGATATGCGTCTCGAACTGGCTGCGGTACACGCCACCGTCATCAAGCGCCTGCGCGACCACACGGCCATCCGCGAGCAGCCGGTCGGGGTGGAAGTTCATCGTCAGCGCCCCATCGCGGCTCGCTGCGCTGAGCAGCGCCTCAGCGTTGGCGTCAACTCGCTGAGCGGCAAGGACATCGTGGATGCGCGCCATGTGCCGTGGCCGCTGGCGCTCGGCGTCCGCCGCGACCTGGGCCAGCGCAGCACGGTTGGCCTTGGTCAGTTGAGCAGCGACTGCCTGGGCACTTGTCGGCACCCCTGGCTACGAGGCAGCCGCCCACGTCACCGCGGCGATGGTACACACCCACCGATCACGCGGGGAACCCTACTGTGGGCGGTTCACGGGGCGCAGAGCGGTCATGTCGCTCACTCCCCCGGCGACCGGCCTCGCGGCCGACACGGGTCTCGACGCCACCCGGGCGCCGTGGACCTGGGTGGCGTCCCCGGGTAAATCGGGATCGGCGTCCTGCGGCTTCCCGCCGCGCGACCACGAGGCGGCGGCGGCGATCAGGCAGGCGATGATCGCGAAGATGAACGCCTCGTGCAGGCCGGTCTTGAACGGCGCCGCGATGAGGTGCGGGAAGAAGCTCCGGCCCACGAGGACGTGGTGCTGGGTGGCACTGAGATGGTCCAGCACCTTGGCCGGCACGAGACTCTGAATCGGGTTGTAGCCGAGGAACGCCGCGAACAGGATCGACACCGTCGGCTGGTGCGCAGCGCGGTAGGCGTCCGCGTGCGGGACGCCGTGGGCGATGAGCCCGGCAAGCATCGTGTGGGACAGCGAGGTGGCGAGGCCGAGGATGATGAGCGTGAAGAACACGCCGATCGACAGCACCTGAGCGGAGTTCTGAAACGTCTGATTCATGCCGCCGCCGGCGCCGCGGTCGCCCGACGGCAGGCTGTTCATCACCGCGGCCCGGTTGGGAGAGGCGAACAGACCCATCGAGACTCCGCAGAGGAACAGGATCGCGGCGAACGCCGGGTACGGGAAGTCGACCGGCAGCAGCAGCATCAGACCGAACGCGAGCGCGGTGCCGAGCATCCCGCCGGTGGCGAACCCGCGCGCGCCGAAGCGGTCCGAGAGGTAGCCGGCGGTCGGGCCAGCGAGCAGCATCCCGAAGGTGAGCGGCAGGATGTAGATGCCCGCCCACAGCGGTGTGTCGGTGAACGAGTAGCCGTGCTCGGGCAGCCAGATCCCCTGCAGCCAGATGATGAGGATGAACATCAGCCCGCCGCGGGCGAGCGCCGAGAGGAACGTCGAGAGCGTCCCGAAGGTGAACGCCCGAATCCTGAACAGTGGCATGCGGAACATCGGATTGGTCGCCCGGCGCTCGACGAGCACGAACACCACGAGCGAGGCGATACCCCCGGCGAGCAGGCTGAGCACCCGGATGGAGCCCCAGCCGGTGGTCGATCCGTCGGCGGGACGGATGCCGAAGGTGACGGAGATCATGATCAGGATGAGCCCCAGCGCGAACGACAGGTTGCCCGGCCAGTCGATGCTCGAGCGGCGGGGGGTGGAGAGCTCCTGGAGCTTCAGGTAAGCCCACACGGTGCCGAACAGGCCCACCGGCACCGAGATGAGGAACACCAGCCGCCAGTTGACGGGAGCCAGCAGACCGCCGAGCACGAGTCCGACGAACACTCCGCTCACGCCGACGATGTTGTTGATGCCGAGCGCCATCCCCCGCTGGTTGGCGGGGAACGCGTCGGTAATGATCGCGGCCGCGTTGGCGAGCAGGCATGCGGCGCCGATCCCCTGTACGACCCGGAAGACGATCAGGAACAGCGCCCCGCTGGTGCCGGTGAGCCAGTCGACGGTGAGCACCAGCGAGGCGGCGGTGTAGATGACAAACCCGAGGTTGTAGATCCGTACCCGCCCGTACATGTCGCCGAGCCGCCCGAGGCTCACGATGAGCACGCTGGAGACGACGAGGAAGCCGAGGATCATCCACAGCAGGTAGAACGAGTTGGACGCGACCAGCGGGTCGAGGTGGATGCCCTTGAAGATGTCGGGCATCGCGATGAGCGTGATCGACCCGTCGAGGGTGGCGAGCAGGATGCCGAGCGTGCAATTCGACAGCGCGATCCACTTGTACTTCTCGCCGCGCGGGTCGGGACGGTGGGCGTCCCGATACGAGGACTTCCGCTTCACGGTGGCGTCGCTGGACACGCGCGGGTACTCTAGCGGAATGTTCGTTCCGGACACTTCGCCCGCGCCGCCGGGCTGGCCGTCGCTCGACCCCGCGGCCAAGCGCGAGCGGATCCTCTCGGCGGCGATCGCGGTGTTCGCCGAGCACGGGCTCGAGGCCCCGATGCACGAGGTCGCGGCGGCGGCGGGCGCCGGCGTCGCCTCGATCTATCGCATCTTTCCCTCCAAGCACGACCTGTGGGCGGCGATCGTCGTGCGGCGCATGGACGAGATCACCGACGCCTGTGCGCAGGCCCTGCAGCACCCCGGCGATCGATGGTCGGCGATCGTGGCCTTCGTCACCGTCCGCGTGCGCCACCAGTCACCCGAACCGTTCACGATCGAGGCCCGCGCCGTGGTCGAGAACCGGCCGGAGGTCGCCGAGGCGATCGCCCGAGCGGCGGCCGCCCAGCAGCGACTGCTCGACGCCGCGCGCGCCGAGGGCCGCCTGCGCGCCGACGCGAGCGTCGAGGATCTGCGGCTGCTGTTCGTCGCCACGCGCGCGGCTCGGCGGATGTCGCCCGACAGCGTGCCGCGGATGCTCGCGCTCATGCTCGACGCGCTCGACGCCGGTCGCGGGTAGCGTTCGCGGGGGCCGGACTGAGGTCTGCGCGCCGTCGCGGGCGTCGGCAGCGGCGGCGCGGCCCGCCGCCCGCGGGGGTGGGCTTTCCGTGGGGCGTGGCGTACCGCGCGCCGGCGGCGCCCACGGCGG
>CAXTTD010000008.1:18258-22618 GCA_964246945.1 uncultured Solirubrobacteraceae bacterium
CGCTCATGCTCGACGCGCTCGACGCCGGTCGCGGGTAGCGTTCGCGGGGGCCGTGCGCATGGACTGGGGCCTGTGCGCCGCCACGAGCGTCGCCAGCGGCGGCGAGACCCTCAGCCCGAGCGCTTGAGCTTTCCGTGGCGCTTGGCGTACCGCTCGCCGGCGCCGAACACGGCGAGGCCGAGCGGGATGGCGACGACGCCGAGCACGAGCAGCGGCCAGATGTCCCGCCACGTCGCCCCGGGACCCGCGCCGTCGAGCACCGCGGCGCGGATGCCGCGCAGCGCGTAGGTGGCCGGTGAGATGGTCGAGATCCAGCGCATCCACTCCGGCAGGATGGACACCGGGTAGTAGATGCCCGAGACGACGAGCAGCAGGCCCTGGGCGACGAATCCGAGCTGGGCGCCCCGCTCGGGCGAGATCAGCGGGAGCACCGCGGTGATCATCCCGAGGCCGATGAACGACACCGAGGCCACCGCGAGGATGAGCAGCGCGCTTCCGAAGTCCGCCGAGGACAGGTGCAGGCCGAAGAACAGCGCGATCACCACGAACAGCAGCGCCGTGCGCACGACCCCGTAGGCGACCGCGAACAGGCCCATGCCGCCGAGGTGGACCACGCGCGAGAGCGGCGCCATGAACGTGTACTCGATCGTCCCCTCCCACCGCTCCCAGGCAACGGTCTCGGTGAGGATCTCGAAGATGATCCCCAGATAGGCCCAGATGATCGCCCCGATGAGCAGCGTCGTCGTCTCCCGGGAGACGTCGAGATGCCCGCCACCCGCCTGCACGCCCTTGGCGATGAACACCACGGTGAGCGTGTTCGCGCACGTGTAGATGAAGAACGTGACCTCCCAGAGGCCGTAGCGCTTGATCAGGTAGGCGTTGCGCTCGACGACGCCCCCGAGTCCGATCAGCTGGGTGCGCAACGCGCTCACGAGACCACCTCGGTGTCCTCGCGCTCCTCCTCGATCGCCGCGCCGGTGGCGGCGAAGAACGCCGCCTCGAGATCGGGAGCGCCGAAGCGGGCGAGGATCTCGTCGGTGGTGCCGAGCCCGAGCAGCCGCCCGTCGTGGAGGATGCCGACCCGCTCGGCGAGCGCATCGACCTCGGCGAGGTCGTGGGTGCAGAGCAGGATCGTCGTGTCGTGGACGGAGCGCATGTCGGTGATGAAGCCCTGGACCTCGCGCTTGGAGCGGGGGTCGAGGCCAGTGGTCGGCTCGTCGAGCAGCAGCAGCGTCGGCGAGGTGAGCAGCGCCCGGGCGAGGGCCACCTTCTGCTGCATGCCGCGGGACAGCCGCTCCATCGGCTCGCCGGCCCGCCGCGCGGGGAAGCCGACCCGCTCGAGGATCTCGGGGATCCGGTCGCGGGTGGATCGGGGCGTGAGCCCGTAGAAGCGCGCCGCGTAGGAGAGGTTCTCGGTGGCCGACATCTTCTTGAAGAACGACGCCTCCACCGAGACCCGGTTGACGATCTTGCGTACCGCCTGGGCATCGTCGACGACGTCGTGGCCGAACACTCGCGCCCGGCCGCCGTCGGGCAGCAGCAGGGTGGCGAGGATGCGCACGAGCGTCGACTTGCCCGACCCGTTCTGGCCGAGGATGGCCAGGCACTCGCCGCGGCCGATCTCGAAGCTCACCCCGCCGAGGGCGGGCGGCTTACCGGGGGGCGGGGTTCGCGCCGCGCGGCCCCGACGCCGGCGGCGGGCGTCGAAGCGCTTCTCCAGGTCGATGATCTCTACTGCGGACACGAACGTTGCTCCTTGGAGGTGCCGCGCGAGAGCACGGCACGGTGACGAATGACGGGTACGGGGCGCGGCCGCCGAGGCGGTGCGCGGCGGGCCTGCTCGGGGTGTCAGTGTCGAGGAAGCAACATCACCCGCCACCGTAGCGGTCCGGTGACCGTCGCGCAACGGCGCGCTCACCATGAAACACTCACCCGGCGACGATGCCCCACGACGACGACGAGCTGCCGGCACGGCTGGCTGAGGCCGAGCGGGAGCTCGCCGAGGCGCGTGAGGATGACGACGAGGATTCCGTGCGCCTCGCTCGGGCGCTCATCGCCCGGGCCCGCGCCCGACACGACGCCGGTCGCAGCAACGAGGCACTCGGCGATCTCGCGGAGGTCGTCAGCCACGTCGGCGGTGCTGACCTTGGGGAGCTCGAACTGCGCGAGGCGCTCGCGCACGCACTCTCGCTGCATCTGTCCTGGCAGCCGATGAGCGACGCCGAGAAGCTCGTGGCCGCGCGTGAGCTGTTCGCGATCTGCGGCGGCGAACCGAGCGCCGCGCTCGAGCGCATGGCGGCAGCTGCGCTCGCCGTCCAGGCCGACCTGCAACGAGGTCTCGGCGACCTGAGAGCGGCGATCGCGACCCGCCGCTGGCTGCTCTCGGAGTACCCCGACGTGCGACTGCGGGCCCGCCCTGACCTCATCTTCGATCACTGGTACCGGCTCGCCGAGGACCTCGCGGCCGACGGGCAGCTCGGCGAGGCGGCACGCACGTCCGCGGAGCTCATCGCCGACCTCGAGAGCGCTGATGGCGAACTCCCGCAGACGCGTCTGGCCCGAGCGATGCGTCTACGGGTGCTCGCGCTGTGGGACCTCGGGTCCCTGGCGGACGCCCTCGCGCTCACCGGCGAGCTGCAGGCGAGGTTCGCCGACGCGCCGCACGCGGGGGCGCGGGCGCCGGGCGGCCGCCCGCGCGCTCCCCGGCGAGCGGCCGGCGCGGGGCGCCGCCGCGCCGCCGGCGGGGGCGCGGGCGCGCGCCGCCGACGCGCTCGTGGGCGTGATCTCGCGGCAGCTGTACGCGGGCGAGATCGGGCCGGCGATCGGCCTCGCGCGGGAGCTCATCGCCCGCTGCCTCGCCGAGACCGATCCGGTGACCGTCGCCGGCCTCGGCCGCAGACTGGAGGAGGTGTTCCTGAGGCTGTCCGAGTCCTCGCGCCCGATCGCGCAGGCGCTGCCGACGTGGCTCGCCGCCCGGGTGCCGAGCTTCCACACGGCCACCCCCACCCGCCCGCGACTGCGGCCAGTCGCTTGGGAGATCGCGCGGCTCGACTGCGCGGCGCACATCGACGCCGTCCTCACCGAGCGCTTCGGCGACGATCCCGCGCCCGACCGTCGGGCACTCGCGCTGCGCTCGCCGCCGCGGCGGGCCTTCCTCGCCGGCCGGCTCGGGAGGTTCCTCGCCTGCTCAAAAATCCTCGGCGGACTCGATTCGGCGTCGATCTCGGCCACCGTCGATACCGCCCGGCCGGTCGCCCCCGGCCGCTATGCGTATCCCGTGTGGGTGGCCGCGCTGTTCGGCAGCACGATCGACCTCGGCGCCGGTCCCGAGGCCGATCGCACCCGCGCGGCGATCACGACGATCCTCGCCGAGCACCGGATGAACGGCCCGACGAAACGGTTCGCCCGACACCAGGTGCGCACCATGAACGCCCCGAGGCGCCGAGCCACTGCCTGATCGCTCAGCGGCGGCGGGCCTGCGGGACGAGCGCCGGGTTCGTCCACCCGCGCTCCTCGAGGTCGAGGTTGACGCCGGGCGGGACGATCTCGTCGATCCGGTCCAGAACGTCGGTGGTGAGCGTCACGTCGACGGCGGTGAGCTGGGACTCGAGATGCTCCATCGTTCGCGGCCCGATGATCGCCGAGGTGACCGCCGGGTGGTTAATCACCCACGCGATCGCCATCTCCACGAGTGTCATGCCCGCCTCGTCGGCGAGCGCCTGCAGGGCGCGGACGGCCGCGAGCTTGCCCGCGTTCTCCGGCGCCTGGGCGTCGAAGCGGCCCTGGTTGCGCTGGCGCATCGCCGACTGCGGTCCGCCGTCGGGCATCGAGTAGCGGCCGGACAGCCAGCCGGCGGCGAGCGGGCTCCAGGTGAGGACGCCCATCCCGTAGCGCGCGGAGGTCGGCAGTACGTCGCGCTCGATCTCCCGGAACAGGATCGAGTACGGGGGTTGCTCGGTGACGTAGCGCTCGCGGCCGCGCTTCTCCGCGACCCACTGGTTCTCGACGATCGCCGCCGCCGGGAACGTCGAGGAGCCGATGTAGCGGACCTTGCCGGCGTGCACCAGGTCGGTGAGCGCGCCGAGCGTCTCGTCCCAGTCCGTGCCGTACTCGGGGCGGTGGATCTGGTAGAGGTCGATCCAGTCGGTGCCCAGCCGCCGCAGCGAGTTCTCGACCTCGGCGATGATCCAGCGGCGCGAGTTGCCGAACTGGTTGGGGTCCTCGCCCATCGTGCCGTGCGCCTTGGTAGCGAGCACCACGTGCTCGCGGCGACCACCGGCGAGCGCCTTGCCCACGATCTCCTCAGACTCGCCGCGCGAGTACACGTCGGCGGTGTCGATGAAGTTGATCCCGGCGTCGA
>CAXTTD010000009.1:0-19855 GCA_964246945.1 uncultured Solirubrobacteraceae bacterium
GACCGACACGGCCGGCCAGTACCGGCTGAGTGCGCCCGGCGCGGGTTCGTACCTGGTGATCGTGTCCGCCCCCGGGCACCAGCCCGCCGCCTCGGTGCTGGCCGCCCCGGGCGCCGGCACCAGCCACGACATCGTGCTGCGGGGCGGCAGCGGCCTGGCCGGCACGGTGCGGGCCGGCGGCTCGGGCCAGGTGGTCAGCGGGGCCACGGTGACCGTGGCCAACGGCCGGGGCGAGATCGCCGGCGCGGTGACCACCGGCGCCGACGGCAGCTACCGCCTCAGCCAGCTAGCCGAAGGCCAGTACACCCTGGTCGTCGCGGCGGCCGCCTACGCACCGCTCGCGGTGCAGGTGGCAGTGGAAGAGGGCGAGCTGGTCCAGCACGACGTGGAGCTGCCCGCCTCGGGCCGGGTGGTGGGCACGGTGCTGACCGCCGATGGCGCCGGGCCGTTCCCCGCGGCCCAGGTGACGCTGACCAACGAGGTCGGTACCGAGGTGGCCGCCGCGACCGCGGACGAGGAAGGGCGCTTCACGCTCAGCGACGTGCCGTCCGGCCGTTACACGCTCGTCGCGAGCGGTTACCGGCCCGGCGTGGCCTCGCTGCCCGCGGGCAACGGGCGCATCCGGCAGGCCGACATAACCCTCGCACTGCCGGAGTGATCCGGCGCCGGGTTGTGCGACCTGGCGGTATCCTCCCAGTGAGGGGCACGTAAACAGGTACGTCACGGCCCCGGCGTACCGGTAGCGATCCGAGGAGCCCTGCGGAGTGACCGCCAGCCGCCCGGCCGCCGTCATCATCCTCGCCGCCGGCGAGGGCACCCGAATGAAGTCCACCCTCCCGAAAGTGCTGCACCCCCTGTGCGGGCGCAGCATGCTCGGGCACGCCATCGCCGCCGCCCGCGACCTGAACCCCGAGCGGCTGGTCGTGGTGGTGGGCCATGCCCGTGAGCTGGTGGGCGCCCATGCCACCAGCCAGGCACCCGAGGCCAGGATCGTCATCCAGGACCACCAGGGTGGTACCGGGCATGCGGTGCGGTCGGTCATCGAGACCATCGGCCTCATCCCGGGCCAGGTGATCGTGACCTACGGGGACATGCCGCTGCTGCGCCCGGCCACCCTGGCCGCGCTGGCCCGCGAGCACGACCAGGCCGGGCACGCGGTGACCGTGCTGACGGCCCGGGTTCCAGACCCCACCGGCTACGGCCGCATCGTGCGGAATGCCGCCGGCGCCATGACCGGGATCGTGGAGCAGGCCGACGCCAGCGCGGACGAGCGCAAGATCGACGAGATCAACTCGGGCTGCTACGCCTTCGACGGCGCCCTGCTCGCGGACGCGATCAAGCGGGTGCCGACGGCCAACGCCCAGGGCCAGGAGTACCTCACCGACGTGGTGAGCATCCTGCGCGGTGACGGCCACCCGGTCGGCACCGTGCTGGCCGGCGATCCGGCCGAGGTCGAGGGGGTCAACGACCGGGTGCAGCTGGCCCAGGCCCGGCGGGTGTACAACGACCGGCTGCTCGAGCACTGGATGCGGGCCGGGGTGACCATCATCGATCCCGCCACCACCTGGCTGGACGTCCAGGTCACGCTGGCCCAGGACGTGGAAATCGGGCCGTCCACCCAGCTCGAGGGCCAGACCACGGTCGGCGCCGGGGCGCAGGTCGGCCCGGGCGTGGTCCTGCGGGACACCGTGGTCGGCGCCGGCGCCAGCGTCATCAACGCGGTCTGTGACCAGTCCGAGATCGGCCCCGAGGCCACCGTCGGCCCGTACACCCGGCTGCGGCCCGGGTCGCGGCTGGGCCGCGGGGCCCGGGCGGGCAGCTTCGGGGCGCTGCAGCGCGCGGGCGTGGGCGGCGGGCGGCGGGCCGGGCCGTCGCCCAGCCGCGCGGGGCGACGCCCGGCGCCGCCGACGGGTTCACGCTGCTCGCCGAGCCGCCGGCCGGGGTCGGTCCGTTCCTCACCATGATCGCCGGCGCGCGGCACTCGATCGAGCTCACCATGTACGAGCTCACCGACCCCCGGGTGGAGAGCGCCCTCGACGCGGCCGCTCACCGCAGCGTCGACGTGCGCGTGCTGCTGAACGGCGGCTACTACTCCGAGCGCGAGTCAACCAACGACGCGGCCGTCCGCGAGCTCGCCGCCCACGGCGTCCACGTCCGCCGCTCGCCCAGCTACTTCGCGCTCACCCACCAGAAGACGCTCACCGTCGACGGCCGCGAGTCGGCGATCATGACGCTCAACTTCGACGGCCTCTACGCCTCGACGCGCGACTTCGCGGTGCTCGACCGCCGGCCGGCCGACGTCGCGGCGATCGTCGCGGCGTTCGACGCCGACTGGGCCGGCCGGCGGATCACGGCCTCCCGCGGGTCGGGGGACCTCGTGTGGTCGCCCGGGGCTGCGCCGGCGGTGCTGTCGCTGATCGCCTCCGCTCACCGCTCGATCGCGCTCGAGGACGAGGAGATGGCCTATCCCCCGGCGACCGCCGCCCTGTGCGCGGCCGCTCGGCGCGGGGTCCGCGTGACGGTGGTGATGACCGACGCAAGTGATTGGGACGACGCGTTCGCAGAACTCACCCGCTGCGGGGTCGCGGTCCGCGTGTTCCACGGCCAGCGGTACTACATCCACGCCAAGGTGATCGTGGTCGACGGCCGTCGGGCGCTCGTGAGCTCCCAGAACCTGTCGGCCGGCTCGCTGGAGGACAATCGCGAGCTCGGCGTCGAGCTCACCGCCCCCGCGCTCGTACGGGCGCTCGGGGCCGACCTCGCCGCCGACGCGGCCGGCGCCCAACGCTTCAGCGGCTGACCACCCGCGGCGGGCGGTCCTGCTGGTCGCCCACTTCCACTCAGGCGCTGCCGAGCAGGACGCCGGCGGCCACGATGAGCACCCCGCCGAGGGCGACCTGGAGCAGGCTCACCCGCAGGGAGACCGACAGGAAGCGCCGGCGCACGAGCGAGATCACGGTGAGCTCGACCGCGACCACGACGCCGGCGACGATCAGCGCAGTGTGGACCCGCGGGATGATAAACGGCAGCGAGTGGAAGATCCCGCCGATCGTGGTCATCGATCCGGTGACGAGACCGCGGGCGATCCCCGAGCCGCGGCCGGTCTCGGTGCCGTCGTCTGACAGCGCCTCGGAGAAGCCCATCGAGATCCCGGCGCCGACAGCGGTGGCGAGACCGACGAACAGCGCGGCGTGGGAGCCGGAGAGAAGCGCGGCGGCGAAGATCGGGGCCAGCGTCGACAGGGTCCCGTCGATCAGCCCGACGAGCCCCGGCTGGATGTAGCGCAGGAGGATTGTCTGCTCGTCCTCGGCGCTCAGGCGTTCGAATACGTCTGACACCGCACTATTGGTAGCAGTTCAAGATTATGAGGCTGACAAGATAAGGGCGCCCTCACGTCGGGCAACGTTCATGGCGCGGGCGACCCGAGCGGCAGCCGGTCGGCGGCGAGCTCCAGGAACGCGTCGAGAGCGGGTAGCGCCCGGCGCTCGCGCGACCAGGCGAGGGTGACGCTGTGATGCAGCGTGGGACGCGAGAGCGGGATTGCCCGGAGCCCCGGTCCGGCGAGCTCGGCGAGCTCGGCGAAGCTGGTGGACACCAGCGCCACGCCAACCCCCTCGGCCACGAGCTCGAGCATCGCGAGCGGATCGATCGTCTCGGCAGTGATCGCCGGGCGCGCGAGGCCGGCGGCGGCGAATCCCTCATCGATCGCCGCGCGTACCCCCGACCCGCTCGGAAAGGTGACCAGCCGCTCGCCGGCGAGCGAACGCAGCGACACTCGGGCGCGATCGGCGAGCCGATGATCGACGGGCACGAGGGCGAGCAGCGCCTCGCGGGCGATCAGCGCCCCCCGGATGCCCTCGGGCAGCCGATCGGGCGGGAAGCTGAGCACCGCGACGTCGGCAGTGCCCTCCTGCAGCCAGCGCACGAACTCCTCGGAGGTGGTGTCGCGCATGACGATCTCGACCGCCGGGTGGCGTCGCTGGAACTCGGCCAGCATCGCCGGCAGCGGCACCGGTCCACTGGGGCTGCCACTGCCCACCCGCAGCGTGCCGGTGATCACGCCGGTGAGCCGGGCGACCTCGGCCCGGGCCACGTCAGCGCGCTCGAGCATCGCCCGCGCGTGACCGAGGAGGACCTCACCGGCAGGGGTCGGCCTCACCCCCCGGCGGTCGCGGTAGAGCAGCTCGGCCCCCAGCTCGCGCTCGAGGTCGCGGATCTGCTGGGAGAGTGCGGACTGGGCGACGTGCAGCGCGGCGGCCGCGCGAACGAACTGACCCTCGTCGACCACGGCGACCAGGTAGCGAAGATGGCGAAGGTCCATGAATCTACTTAAACGATACACAGCATCGCAAACGCCTCTTTGACTTATACCGGCGTGCGGAGGAGAGTAGGTATCCGCGCACAGCAACCCGCGCCGCCACCACTCTCCTCAAGGAGCGTCAGCCATGACTCACACCACCGATTCCCTGCTTCGCCGCGCCGCCCGCTCGCTGGCTCGCACCTACGCCGAGCTCGACCGCGCGAGCCGCGCGATGTTCGATTTCACGAACGTTTAGTCGCCCAGCGCAGGGCCCCTCGCCGGTCGAGGGGCCCCGTGTCACCGCTTCTCAGTCGACGGCGACCTCGGCCGCCGCGAGCGCGAGCTCGGCGAGTCGGCCGATTCCGGCCCGCGAGCGCGCCACGACCAGGAAGCGCTTGGCGTGACAGAACACGGCGTCCTCGACGCCGGTGGCCGCGACGAGCTCGTCGCCGTCGAGCCCCGCCCAGGCTGCCGGCAGCGGTTGGCGCAGCGCGAATGAGCCGAGCTCCCGCGGCACGCCCTCCATCCCGTACCCCTGACGTTTGGGATAGATGACGTACAGCGCGTCGGGCGCGGTGGGCACGAGCGCCCGCTTCCACGGCGCGTTCACCGGCAGCTCCACGAGCCGGGGATCGGATGCCGTGGCCACCGACTTCTCGACGATCCGCACCGCCCGGCGAACCGAGGCCACCGACGCGATCTCCCGGGTGAGGATCCCGCGGGCGAGCTCGACCGCCTGCGCGAAGCGCTCGCGCTCCCGCTCGGGGGTGAGCGTCTCGTCCCAGTGGGCGTTCAGGCCTCCGATGACCGCGCTCACCGACATCGGATGCACGTCGGGGAGGCGAGGCTCGGCGAGCTGCTGGCCGGTGTCGCCGGCGTCGAGCGTCTGCACGAGCGTCGCGTCGACCCCGTCGGCGACCTCGGCGTCTCCGCCGCACACCTCCGTACCGAACACCCGCCACACGAGACCGAACGCGGCGTAGCCGACGCCGCTGTCGCGCACGCGAGCGAAACCCCGCTGATGGTGGTCGTAGTCGCCGGTGTCGGGATCGTCACGCAGCCCGACGTCGATGCGCAGATCGGCCGCGGCGATCCGGTGAGGGTCGCGCGTGCGCACGATCTCCGGCGCCTCGGGGTCCTCGCGCAGGGTGAGCGTGGCGACCGCGAACACCTCGTCGGCGTGGAAGGACCCGTCGTGGGTGGCGATCCGCATGCGCGGTGACTCTAGGAAACGGTTTGCCCGCGCGTCCGGGCGGTGAGCCTAGGACGCATGAAGATTGGCTACTTCCTCTCCTGCGAGGAGTTCGGCCCCGCCGAGCTCCTCGAGCAGGCGCGGCTCGCCGAACGCGCGGGCTTCACCGGCCTGTGGATCTCCGACCACTACCACCCCTGGGTCGACGCCCAGGGCAACAGTCCGTTCGTGTGGAGCGTGATCGGCGCGCTCTCCCAGGCGACCTCGCTGCCGGTGACCACGGCGGTCACCTGCCCCACGGTCCGTATCCACCCCGCGGTGATCGCCCAGGCGGCGGCCACCTCACAGCTGCTGCTCGGCGGTCGGTTCGTGCTCGGGCTCGGCTCCGGCGAGGCGCTCAACGAGCACATTCTCGGCGACGCGTGGCCTGCGGCCGACGTGCGCCTGGAGATGCTCGAGGAGGCGATCGCGATCATGCGCCGGCTGTGGACCGGTGAGCAGGTGGAGCACGACGGGATCCACTACACGGTCGAGAACGCCCGGCTGTACACCCTGCCGGACACCCCGCCGCCGGTCTACGTCTCGGGTTTCGGAGCGAAGTCGATCGAGCTCGCCGCGCGGGTCGGCGACGGCTACTGCCTCGTCACCCCCGACGCCGACGCGGTCTCGAGCTACCGCGCGGCAGGCGGCGGTGAGAAGGTGGTCCAGGCGGGGATGAAGGCGTGCTACGGCGCCGATGCGGCAGCGGCCCGGGAGACCGCGCTGCGTCTGTGGCCCAACGAGGGGATGCCCGGCGAGCTGGCGATGATCCTCCCCACCCCGGCTCACTTCGCCCAGACCGCCGAGCTCGTCACCGAGGACCTGGTGGCGGCGAGCGTCGCCTGCGGTCCGGACATCGACCATCACCTCGAGCGCATCCAGGCCTACGCCGACGCCGGCGTGGACGAGCTCTACGTGCAGCAGGTGGGCGGCGACCATGAGGCGTTCTGCGAGGCCTACCGCGAGCACGTGCTGCCGCACTTCCCGGGTTCGCGCTAGCCATGCCCCTCCTCGGCGAGCCGGCGCGCTGAGCGCCCGCCAGTCCGGTCGTGCCCGAATCGTGTGACCTGCTCGTCGTCGGCGGTGGGCCCGCCGGACTTTCCGCGGCGCGGGGCTACCGCGACGCCGGCGGCGCGGGCGCGGTGGCGATCATCGCCGACGAAGAGCGGATGCCCTACTCCCGGCCACCGCTCACCAAGGAGCTCCTGCGCGGGGAGAGCCACGAGGCGGATCTGCCGCTCGAGGAGGACGCGTGGCTCGCCGAGCACCACGTGGCCCTCGTCGCCGGCCGCGCGGTGGGGCTCGACCCCGGCAGGCGCGAGGTCGCCCTCTCCGGGGGGCGCCGGCTCGGCTACCGCCGGTGCGTGCTCTGCACCGGCGCCGAACCGGTGCGGGCGCCCGTCCCCGGAGTCGACGACCCCGGGGTGCGGGTGGTGCGGACGCTTCACCATCTGCGCGAGCTGCTCGGGCGCCTGGCACCCGGAGACCGGGTGGCGGTGGTCGGCTCGGGCTTCATTGGCTGCGAGATCGCGGCGTCGCTCGCGCTGCGGGGACACCCGGTGAGCCTCGTCTCCGGCGAGTCGCTGCCCAACGCGGCCCGCCTCGGCAAGCCGGCGGGGACCCTGATCGCCGGTTGGCTCGCTGAGCTCGGTGTGGAGACGCTGTTCGGCGACGCCGTGGAACGGCTCGAACGCCACGGCGACGAGCTGGAGCTCATCGCCGGAGAGCACCGACGCACCGCGGCCACCGTGGTCATGGCCACCGGCGTCGCTCCGCGCGGTGAGCTCGCGAGCGCGGCCGGGCTTGCCCTCCACGACGGCGCGATCCCCGTCGACGCCGCGATGCGCACCACCTCGGACGGGCTGCTCGCCGCCGGTGACGTCGCGTTCGCCGCCAACGCCGCGGCCGGGCGGTCGTGGCGGGTCGAGCACTGGGGGGACGCCCTGGCCCAGGGCGCGATCGCCGGCGCGACGGCGGCCGGGTCGCCCGCGGAGTGGGACGAGGTCCCCGGGTTCTGGTCGACGATCGGCCCCCACACGCTGAAGTACGCGGCATGGGGCGACGGCTACGACGGGCTCGCCACCGAGCCGGGGCCCGGCGGGAGCGGACAGGTGACCTGGTATCGCCGGGAAGGACGGATCGCCGGGGTGCTCGCCCACGCCGCCGACGCCGCCTACGAGTCCGGGCGGGATCGCATCCGCGCCGGAGAGCCCTGGCCGTTCTGAGACGACGGGTTCGCCCGGGCGACCCGGGCGCTGGGGTGTCTTCGGGCGATCGGGCGCGGGCGACTCTCGCCCCACCCAGCGTCGTTTCGCTGCACGCGACCCGCCGACGCCTTCGCGTGGCTCGAGAACCGCGCTATCCGCGGCTTCTGCGCCTCCGACCACGTCAGCCGGGATGCGTGGCGCGAAATCCACGACCCGGGCTGATCCGGAGGCGACATCCGCGGGCCGCAGGCCGCGAGCAGCCCCCCGCTGACCCGGGCCGACCGACGCGCGACCCGACCCACTGGCGACCCGACCCACTCGCGACCCGTCCGTGCTGCCCGATTAGCGGTCGGTGCCCCAGCGCGGCTGCTCGATCAGCGGTCGGTGCCCCCCAGCGCGCGCAGCGCCGCGCCCGCGCCGATCCCGTAGACGACGTGGAACAGCGCCTCGCTGCCGAGTGACTGCAACGAGCGCTTCCACGGGACGTCGGCGAGACCGAGCAGCGGCTCGTGGCCCAGCGCCGCTGCCCACACGAGAACCCCGAACACGGGCCCGCTCACCTCGGGGGCGACCTTGAAGCGGGCGGCGACGATGCCGTAGGGGATACCCCACGACGTCCCGTACAGCCAGTGCATGCCCTGGTTGGCGACCCGGCGGTGCTTCTTCTTCAACTTCCCCCGGCCGGTGCGCCGCTTGATCGTGTCGACGACGTCGGACGGCGAGCTCGAGGGCTCGGCATCGGTGAGCACGAACTCGGCACCCTGGGCGATCGTCATCGCCGCCGTGCCGGCGATCCCGGCGGCCAGGCCGAGACCGATGTCGCGCAACAGCGAGCCCGGCGGGGGGCCGCCCGGGTCATCGGCCACGGACGCGGGGACGGGGCCGCCCGCATTCGTGGCGTCGGGTCCAGCCTGGCGGTTGGGCTCGGTGTCCGGATCGGGGCGGGTGCCGATCGCCGCGACGCCCATCGCGAACACGTCCTCGGCGATCGCCACCACGGGGTCGGGCAGTCCGGTGGTCTCCACCACGATCCCGCGGACGCGCCACGATGCGTAGGTGCCGACGGCGGCGGCGAGGGCACCAGCCGCGGCGCCCGGTCCAGCCGCGATCTGCTGTCCGGTGTAGGCGCCGGCGGCGACGCGGCCGGCGAGGGCGGGCAGATCGGTGCGGTCGGTCGCCGCACTCGTCTTGTCGGCGGCGCGCTCGCCGCTGGCCGCGCTCAACACCGCGATCCGGGGCTTGCCGGTGATCCGGCCGTGGAGGGCGAGCATCGCCGGCCCGGCGAAGGTGCGCATCGAGGAGCCGAGGCCGGCGATCGTGGCGTCCGGCCAACGCTTTGTATCTGTCATTCGGGGCGGATACCCAGGCGTGTGGCGATCAATCATCCGCGATCCGGAGTGTGTCTCGGTGCGGCGTCGGGTATCGCCTGAACCATGAACGACGCGACGCACCGTGGCGCGCTCGGCCTGATCGCGGCCGGGATGGCGTTCGGCGGCGCAGCCAAGCTCGCCAACGTCGAGGCCACCACGGTCAACTTCGCGAAGTGGGGCTATCCCGACCCCGCCAAGTACGTGATCGGCGCGATCGAGCTCGGGATCGCGGGCTCCGCGCTTGCCGAGATCCGCTCCCGTGGGGCCCGCCCAGTCGCGGGTGTGGGAACGCTGTGCGCGATGGCCTGCGCGCTCGCCACCCAGATCCGCTCCGGCGACAACGCCCCCAACTCTGCGCCGCCGCTGGCTCTCACCGCGGCGGCGGTGGTTGTGCTGCGGACCGATTGAACCTCCTCCCCTCGACACCAGAAAAGGACCAACATCACGATGGCCGAGATCACTGCCCACCACGGCATCTTTCGCAACACCAAACTCCACGTCGACGACACCGGCGGCTCCGGTCGGCCGATCGTGCTCATCCACGGCTGGCCGCTATCCGGCGAGGCCTGGAGCGAGCAGGTCCCGGCGTTCACCGAGGCCGGCTACCGCGTCATCACCTACGACCGGCGCGGCTTCGGCCGCAGCGACAAGCCGAACAAGGGCTACGACTACGACACGCTCGCCGAGGACCTGCACGCCCTGCTCGAGGCGCTCGAGCTCAGCGACGCGACGATCGTCGGCTTCTCGATGGGCGGCGGCGAGGTCGCGCGCTACCTCGCCAGGTACGGCAGCGACCATGTCCACAGCGCGGTGTTCGCCTGCGCCGTGCCCCCATACCTGCTCAAGGGCGAGGACAACCCCGACGGTCCGCTCACCGCGGAGATGGCCGAGCAATGGACGCAGGCGATCAACGACGACATCGTCGGCTTCTACGACGAGTTCTGCACGAACTTCTTCAGCGTGGACGGCGAGCTGAAGGTGAGCGAGGGCCAGCGGCAGGCCGCCCGCGAGTTGTGCGACCAAGCCGACAAGACCGCCGTGCTCGGCTGCATGGAGGCGTTCGGGACCACCGACTTCCGTCCCGACCTGCCCAAGGACACCGTGCCGACGCTCGTCATTCACGGCGACGCCGACGGGATCGTCCCCTTCGAGGGGTCGGGCAAGCGGACCCACGAGGCGGTGTCCGGCAGCGAAGTGCACCTGATCGCGGGCGCGCCGCACGGCGCCAACGTGAGCCACGCCGCGGAGTTCAACCGGGTGCTGATCGACTTCTTCGCGAAGTAGGTCTCGCGCTCGCACGTCACGGGGCCGGCGCGGACCCCGTGACGTGGGGTCGAGCGCCGGCTATGCCGCGGCGCCAAGCATCCCGTGCGGATCGAGCACGAACTTCTCAGCCACCCCGGAGTCGAACTGCTCGTAGCCCCTCGGCGCGTCCTCGAGCGAGATGACCGTGGCGTTCACCGCGTCGGCGATGTGCACGCGGTCGCCCAGGATCGCCTGCATGAGCTCGCGGTGGTACTTCATCACCGGCGCCTGACCGGTCATGAAGTGCAGCGACTTCGCCCACCCGATGCCGAACTGCAGCGAGAGGTTGCCGTGCTTGGCGGACTCGTCGGTGGCCCCGGGATCGCTCGGCACGTAGAGCCCGGGGATGCCCACGCCGCCGCCGGCGCGGGTGATGCTCATCGCGGTGTTGAGGACGACCGCGGGCGCCTCCTCGCCGTCGGCGCCGTGGCCCTTGGCCTCGAAGCCGACGGCGTCGACGGCGCAGTCCACCTCCGGGACGTCGAGGATGCCCTCGATCGCGCCGGCCATGTCGTCGGAGGATTCGACCTTCGAGAGGTCGATCGTCTCGCAGCCAAATGACCGCGCCTGTGCGAGGCGGTCAGCCTGCATGTCGCCGACGATCACCGCGGCGGCGCCGAGCAGCTGCGCGGAAGCGGCGGCGGCGAGGCCAACCGGACCGGCGCCCGCGACGTACACCGTCGATCCGGTGCCGACACCGGCAGTGAGCGCCCCGTGGTACCCGGTGGGGAAGATGTCCGAGAGCATCGTCAGGTCGCGGATCTTCTCCATCGCCTGGTCCTTATCCGGGAACCTCAGGCAGTTCCAGTCCGCGTAGGGGACGGTGACGTATCTGGCCTGGCCGCCTCGCCAGCCGCCCATGGCCACGTAGCCGTACGCCGAGCCGGGCTGCGCGGGATTGACGTTGAGGCAGACGTCGGTATGCCGCTCCTTGCAGTTGCGGCAGCGCCCGCAGGAGATGTTGAACGGGATCGAGACCAGGTCGCCCTGCTTGATGAACTCGACGCCGGGACCGGCCTCCATCACCTCGCCGGTGATCTCGTGGCCGAGCTGCAGCCCCTCGGGGGCATCGGTGCGCCCGCGGACCATGTGCTGGTCGGAACCGCAGATGTTGGTGGCCACCACCTTGAGGATGACCGCGTGGGGCAGCTCGCGGCCGACGTTGTCCGGATGCACGCCGGGGCCGTCCTGGAGCACGAACGTCGCGTCCTCCACGTTCTCGACCTCGACGTGACGGGTGCCGCGGTAAATGACCGCGCGATTCTGATCAGTCATGAAATCTCCTCCGACCGCCCCGGCGGCCGCGTGAGGTGGACGCCTGCGCCGCCCCCCCCCCGGAGCTGCCGGGAAGCGCCGCGAACGCTCGCCGTGCTGGGTTACTGTCTCCCCATGAGCGCTGCCCCACCGACCGGCGCGGCAAACGGCGCGCCCCGCCGGTTTGCCCCGGGCCGTCGGGGGAAAGTGAGCTTAGGATGGCCTCCCGTCGCCAGGTTATGGAACGACTCGACGCCGGTCGCTCCTATGTCGACACCGCCCGGGAGCTCGGTATCGCCCCCGGTGAGGCGTACATGATCGCGACCGGGAATCCCGCCGACGGCAGCGACGGTCGCCTGTTCGGTGATCCCCGCACGCTGCCCTCGAGCCCGCAGCAGCTGCTCGGAGTGCCGTCGGTGAACCCGACCCGCAACCCGACGGTCGACGCTTGGGTCCGCGAGCGCGCCGCCCGCGAGCTCAGCTCGTGACCTCCCCGCGGGGTCTCGCGCGCAAGTGGCCGCTGGTGCGCCAGCTCACCGGCGAGGATCGTCTCGGCCGCGGCGCGGCGGCGAAGTCCAAGGGCTCGCAGGAGAACCGAGCGCGGACTGTGGAATCCGATCGGGTGGTGAAGTCGGTGTGCCCCTACTGCGCGGTCGGCTGCGCGCAGAACGTGTACGTGAAGGATCAGCGCATCGTCCAGATCGAGGGCGACCCGGACGCGCCCCACAGCCGCGGGCGCCTGTGCCCGAAGGGCTCGGCGACCAAGCAGCTCGTCACCGGCTCCTCCCGTGAGCAGCACGTGCTCTACCGCCGGCCCTACGGCACCGACTGGGAGCGCCTTGACCTCGACACCGCGATGGAGATGATCGCCGACCGCGTGGTCCGCACTCGCGAGGCAGGCTGGGAGTGGGAATCCGAGGGTGAGCGGGTCCGGCGCTGCATGTCGATCGCCGGGCTCGGCGGAGCGACGCTCGACAACGAGGAGAACTACCTCATCAAGAAACTGTTCACCGGACTTGGAATCATTCAGATCGAGAACCAGGCCCGGGTCTGCCACTCGTCGACCGTCGTGGGACTCGGCACCACGTTCGGGCGCGGCGCTTCGAGCACGCTCCCCGGCGATCTGCAGCACTCCGATCTCATCGTGCTCCAGGGCTCGAACATGGCCGAGGCCCACCCTGTCGCCTACCAATGGGTGGTGGAGGCCAAGGCCCGCGGGGCCAAGGTGATCCACATCGACCCCCACTACAGCCGCACCTCGGCGCTCGCCGACCTGTTCGTGCCAATCCGGCCCGGCACCGACATCGCGTTCCTGGGCGGCGTCATCAACCACGTGCTCCGCACCGACTCCGACTTTCGCGAATACGTCCTTGCCTATACGAACGCGCCGACGATCATCACCGAGGATTTCCGGGACGTGGACGCGGAGGGGCTGTTCTCGGGGTTCGATCGGGAGTCGGGCGAGTACGACCCGGATTCCTGGCAGTATGAGGGCGCCTACATGGCCGCGGCGGCTGGTCAGCGCGATCAGTCCGGCCACCTCACGGCGGTGCCGCCACCCGATGGCGGCTCCGGTGAGACCACCGATCGCGGCACGCCGACGCTCGACCTCACCCTGCAGCACCCGCGCTGCGTCTGGCAGATCCTCAAGCGCCACTACGCCGCCTACACACCGGAGATGGTCGAGCGGGTGTGCGGCTGCGACCCGGCGACGTTCGCCGAGGTCTGCCGCCTGTTCGTGGAGAACTCGGGTCGCGAGCGCACGACTTCGTTTGTGCACGGCGTCGGTTGGACCCAGCACACGATCGGCTCCCAGTACATCCGCTGCGCGTCGATGCTGCAGCTGCTGCTCGGCAACATGGGTCGACCCGGCGGCGGGGTGATGGCCATGCGCGGCCACGCCTCGATCCAGGGCTCGAGCGACATCCCGACCCTGTTCGACACGCTCCCCGGCTACATTCCGACCCCCCACGCCCACGAGCATGAAGATCTCAACGCCTACATCTCGTCCAACTCACCCGACAAGGGCTTCTGGGGCGACATGCGCAACTACGTCGTGAGCCTCCTGAAGGCCTACTGGGGAGCGTCGGCGACCGCGGAGAACGACTACGGCTTCGACTACCTGCCTCGGATCACCGGCAGTCACGGAACCTACGACACCGTCATAGAGCAGATCAACGGACGCTGCAAGGGCTATTTCCTCTTCGGCCAGAACCCGGCGGTCGGATCGGCGAACAACCGCATGCAGCGACTCGGGATGTCCAAGCTCGACTGGCTGGTGGTGCGCGACTTCTCGCTGATCGAGTCGGCGACGTGGTGGAAGGATGGTCCGGAGCTCGAATCGGGCGAGATGCGCACCGAGGACATCGCCACCGAGGTCTTCTTCCTGCCCGCCGCCGCGCACACCGAGAAGGACGGGACGTTCACGAACACCCAACGCATGGTGCAGTGGCACCACAAGGCCGTCGAACCCGCCGAGGATCAGCGCTCCGACGCCTGGTTCATCTACCACCTCGGCAACTTGCTCCGCGAGCGGCTGCGCGATTCGGATGACGAGCGCGACCGCCCACTGCTCGACCTCACGTGGTCCTACCCGACCGAGGGTGAGCACGGGGACCCCGATCCGGAGGCGATCCTCGCCGAGATCAGCGGCTGGGATCAGGACGGGAAGATGCTCTCGAGCTACACGCAGCTGCGCGATGACGGATCGACCTCATGCGGCTGCTGGATCTACTGCGGCGCCTACGCCGACGGCGTCAACCAGACCGCCCGGCGCACCCCGGCGAGCGAGCAGAACTGGACCGGCGCCGATTGGGCCTGGGCGTGGCCGGCGAACCGCCGCATCCTCTACAACCGCGCATCCGCCGACCCCGAGGGTCGGCCCTGGTCGCAGCGCAAGGCGCTCGTGTGGTGGGACGAGAACCAGGGACGGTGGACCGGGCACGACACGCCCGACTTCGAGGTCGACAAGCCCCCGAGCTACCGGCCGGCCGCCGACGCCAAGGGACCGGACGCGATCGCCGGCGACGATCCCTTCATCATGCAGGCCGACGGCCGGGGATGGCTGTTCGCCCCGGCGGGAGTGGCCGACGGGCCGCTGCCGACCCACTACGAGCCCCAGGATTCGCCGGTCCCCAACCACATGTACCGGCGTCAGCGCAACCCCGCTCGTCGGCTCTACGTCCACGAGAACAACCGCTACCACCCCGACCCCGACACACCGGGCGCGGAGCTTTATCCGTTCGCCGTCACCACCTACCGGCTCACCGAACACTTCACCGCGGGCGGCATGAGCCGCTGGACGCCGTACCTCGCCGAGCTGCAGCCCGAGTTCTTCTGTGAGATCTCCCCCGAGCTCGCCGACGTACGCGGCCTCGAGCATGCGGGCTGGGCGACCCTGATCAGCGCCCGGGGCGCGGTCGAGGCGCGGGTGATGGTAACCGACCGCATGGTCCCGCTGAACCACGGCGACCGCCTCGTGCACACCATCGGCATGCCCTACCACTGGGGACACAACGGCTACGCAACCGGCGACTCGGTGAACGAGCTCTCCTCGATGGCTCTGGATCCGAGTTCCCACATCCAGGAGGTCAAGGCGCTCACCGTTGACATCCAGCCCGGTCGCCGGCCCCGCGGCGAGGCGCGGCTGGCGCTCGTCGAGGAATACCGCCGCCGAGCCGGGATCACCGCGGAGACGGGGCTGGCACCGTGAGCTCGGCATGGCATGAAGTCTCGCTGGTCCCGGCGGTGGGGTCCGATCCCGCAACCGACACCGGTTACGCCGACCACCCGCCGCGGCTCGGGTTCTTCACCGACACCTCGGTCTGCATCGGCTGCAAGGCCTGCGAGGTGGCGTGTAAGGAGTGGAACGAGGTACCCGAGGACGGTCTCAACTGGACCGGCAACTCGCACGACAACACCGGCGGGCTCAGCGCTGACACGTGGCGGCACGTCGCGTTCATCGAGCAGACGCTGCCGGGAGAGACCGCTTCACTCGACGATCTGGTGGGCGGCGTCGCAGCCGCGAGCGCCGACGGCCCGGGACTCGGCAACTTCGCCCGGGGCGATGACACGTTTCGCTGGCTCATGTCCTCCGACGTGTGCAAGCACTGCACCCACTCGGCGTGCCTCGACGTGTGCCCCACGGGCGCCATCTTCCGGACCGAGTTCGGCACCGTGGTCGTCCAGTCCGACATCTGCAACGGCTGCGGCTACTGCGTGCCCGCTTGCCCCTACGGCGTGCTCGACAAGCGACCGGAGGATGGACGGATCTTCAAGTGCACGCTCTGCTACGACCGCCTCCAGGTCGGCCAGGAACCCGCCTGCGCGAAGGCGTGCCCCACCGACTCGATCCAGTTCGGCGAGCTCTCGGAGCTGCGCTCCCGGGCTGATGATCGGGTCGAGGAGCTGCAGCGAGCAGGGGTGAGCTCGGCCAGGCTCTACGGCGAGGATCCCGACGACGGGGTGGGCGGCGACGGTGCGTTCTTCCTGCTGCTCGACGAGCCCGAGGTGTACGGACTGCCCCCGGACCCGGTCGTCACCACGCGGGATCTGCCCGCGATGTGGCGTCGGGTGGGGGTCGCCGCCGGCGGGATGCTCACCGTCGGCGTGCTGTCGTTCGCCGCCGCCGCCGCCGCCGCCGGCCGCGCCGAGACCGGCGCGCGCTCGCGGTGGCGGGGCTGATGGCCAAGCGGCGGCGCACCGAGCCGGAGTTCACCTCCTACTACGGGCGCCCGATCATCAAGGCGCCGGTGTGGGAGGAGCGCGACATCGGCGGCTACCTGTTCGCGGGCGGGTTGGCCGGCGCGTCCTCGCTGATCGCCACCGGCGCCCAGTTCACGGGCCGGCCCGTCATGGCGCGGGTGTCCAAGCTGGGCGCTTCAGGGGCGATCTCGGTCTCGTTGCTGGCCCTCATCCATGACCTGGGCCGCCCGGCGCGCTTCCTCAACATGTTGCGGGTGTTCAAACCGAGTTCGCCGATGAGCGTCGGAGTGTGGATCCTGTTCGCCTACGGGCCGCTCTGCTTCGCCAGCGCCGCCTCGGAGGTGACCGGCATCGCCCCGCGCAGCGGACGGACCGCCGGAGTCGGCGCGGGCGTGCTGGGCACCGCTGTCGCCTCCTACACCGCGGCGCTCATCGCCGACACCGCGGTGCCCGCTTGGCACGAAGGCTTCCGCGAGCTGCCGTTCCTGTTCGTCGGATCGGCCACCGCGGCGGGCTCCGGGCTCGCGCTGCTTGGTTCGCCGGTCGACGAGACCGCGCCGGTGCGAGCCCTCGCACTCGCCGGCGCGGGCGCCGAGCTCGTCGCCGAGCGGCTCATGGAGAAGCGGCTCGGCATCGTCGCGGAGACGCTCGAGACCGGTGCGGCGGGGCGCAAGATCCGCGCCGCGAAGGCGCTCACGCTCGCCGGGGGCATCGGCGCCGGACTAGTCGCGGGTCGCTCACGGACGGGGGCGGCGCTCGCCGGCGCGGCGCTGCTCGCCGGCTCGCTGCTCACCCGCCTGGGGATCTTCGAGGCCGGCATCGCCTCCGCCGAGGATCCCCGCTACACCGTCGTCCCCCAGCGCGAACGGCTCGCCCAGCGCGAGCCGGCGAGCGCCGGCGGCTGAGCGCGCCCGTCGGGCGCTCGTCTCGGACGCGGCGCGGCGTCCGGCGCGTGGCCCGGATCAGTCGACGCCGGCGAGCTGGGCGCGGAACGCGGGCTGCTCGGGCATCGGGCGGACGTCGACGGCGATCACCTTGTACTCCGGGCACGACGTGTTCACGTCCGCGGACTGGCCGACGAGCAGGTTGGTGCGCGTCTCCGGGAAGTGAAAGGAGGTGAATACGTGGCCGGGCTCGATGCGATCGGTCACCTTCGCGTGTAGCTCGGTCGCCCCCACGCGGCTGCGGATCGAGACCCGGTCGCCGGTGGAGACCCACAGCCGGGCGGCGTCGTCGGGATGAATCTCCAGCCAGTCGCGATCGACGAGCTCGACGTTGCTGGTACGGCGCGTCATCGTGCCGGCGTTGTAGTGCTGCAGGACGCGGCCGGTGACGAGCACGAGCGGGAACTCGCCGTCGGGCGCGTCGCCGGGCACCTTGTACGGGAGCGCCGCGAACTGGCCCTTGCCGCTCGGGTTGTCGAAGTAGGCGTCGTAGAGCGTCGGCGAGTCGGTGCCGTCATCGCGAATCGGCCACTGCAGGCCGCGGCGGCCGAGCCGCTCGCGCGAGAGGCCGGCGTACTGAGGGGTGAGCCGGGCGATCTCGTCGGTCGCGTCCCAGGCGGTCTGCCACCCCATCTCGTGGCCGAGCATCCGGCTCACGGTCATGATGATGTCGAGGTCGAGGCGGGCGCCGCCGGGCGGGTCGATCGACGGCTCGACGACCTGGAAGCGACGCTCGGCGTTGGTGAACGTTCCGGACTTCTCCAGAAACGCCGAGGCCGGCAGCACGACGTCGGCGTACTGAGTGGTCTCGTTCTCGAAGATCTCCTGGCAGACCATGAACTCGAGGTTTTCGAGCGCCGCGGTGACATGCGCGGTGTCGGGGTCGGTCTGGGCCACGTCCTCGCCGAAGATGTACATCGCCTTCAGCTCGCCGGCGATCGCCGCGTCGAACATCTGCGGGATCGTGTAGCCCTTCTCACGGGAGAGCGGGACCCCCCAGGCCGCCTCGAACGCCCGCGCCGTCGGCTCGTCGGAGACCGGCCGGTAGGCGGTGTAGGTGTCGGGCAGGGCGCCCATGTCCGAGGAGCCCTGGACGTTGTTCTGACCGCGCAGCGGCAGCAGCGCCGAGCCGGGGCGCCCGACCTTGCCGGTCATCATCGCCAGGCCGCAGAGGAGCTGGACGACCTCAGAGCCGTACTTGTGCTCGGTGACGCCGAGGCCCCACAGCAGTGAGCCGCTGCCCGCCTCGCCGTAGATGTGGGCGGCCTCTTCGATGCCGGCCGCCGGGATGCCGGTGATCTCCTGAACCGCCTGCGGCGTGTAGGTCTCGAGCAGCTCCTCGAGCGCCGCGTAGCCCTCGGTGCGCTGCGCGATGAACTCGGGATCGGTGAGCCCGTCGCGGCGGATGACGTGGCAGAGGCCGAGCACCACCGCGGCGTTGGTGCCGGGCCGCGGCGAGAGGTGGAGGACCCCGTAGTCGGCGAGCTCGATCCGGCGGGGGTCGATCGTGATCAGCTTGCACCCGCGCAGCGCCGCCTGCTTGATGCGGGCGCCGACCACCGGGTGGCCCTGGGTCGGGTTGACCCCGAGCAGCAGGCACACCTCGGCGTCGTCGATGTCGCTGAACGAGCCGGTCGCTCCCGAGAGCCCGAAGCACTTGCGCATCGCGAACGAGGTTGGCGAGTGGCAGACCCGCGAGCAGTTGTCGATGTTGTTGGTGCCGATCGCGGCTCGCATCAGCCGCGCCATCGCGTAGCAGTCCTCGTTGGTCGCGCGCGAGGAGGCGAGACCGGCGATCGCGTCCGGACCGTGGGCGGACTTGATCCGGGTGAGCTCGGAGACGATCCGCTGCAGCGCCTCGTCCCAGCTGGCGACGCGCAGCTCGCCGTTCTCGCGGATCAGCGGCGAGGTGAGCCGGTCCCGGGAGCGCGTGAACTGGTGGGCGAAGCGGCCCTTCAGACAGGTGTGACCCTCGTTGGCGGGGCCGTCAAGCGCCGGGGAGATGGTGGCGATCCGTCCCTGTCGAGCGTGCGCCTCCAGGCGACAGCCCACCCCGCAGTAGCCGCAGGTGGTGGTGACGGTCCGGTCGAAGCGCTCGTTCTCCATGGAATCCCCTCACAGTTTTCCGAATACTCAAGATGGTAGTGGTCCCCGGCGCCGGCGGTCCGGGTCGCCGCGTAGGCCCGGCTCGCGCCAGCCGGCGGTGCTCGGCGAGGTCTCGTCGAGCAGCACGACCTCGGTGATCGCGTCGGTGGGACAGGTGTCGGCACACGCGCCGCAGGAGACGCAGGTCGACTCGAGGAAGCCCGCGTCGAGTCCCGCGGCGATGTTCGCCGCGAAGCCACGGCCGGTCGCGGTGAGTGCGAACGCCCCCTGGACCTCGTCGCAGGCCCGCACGCACCGTCCGCAGGAGATGCACAGCTCGTGCTGGAAGGCGAGATAGGGGTGGCGCAGATCGTGCTCGCCGTCGTGGACGGCGCCCGGCCAGCGCGGCTCCCCGACGCCGAGCCGCGCGGCGACCTCGGCGAGCTCCGTGTGAG
>CAXTTD010000009.1:19865-22398 GCA_964246945.1 uncultured Solirubrobacteraceae bacterium
GCCGGCGGCTCGGGCAGCTCGGAGAGCACGAGCTCGACGACTGCGCCGGCGACCCGACGCGCGGTCTCGTCGGTGGTGTCGATCTCCATCCCGTCGCGGCACAGGGTCGTGCAGGCGGGCAGCGGCTTGGGCGAGCCCTCGACGGCGACTAGGCACACCCGGCAGGCGCCGAACGGCCGCTGGCGCTCGTCGTAGCACAGCGAGGGCACCCACTCCCCGGCCGCTCGCGCCGCCTCGAGCACCGTCGTGCCCTCCTCGACCTCGAGCGCGGTCCCGTCGATGGTGACCTTCATGCCGACAGCTCCAGCTCGTTCTCGAAGTGCGCGAGCAGGCTGCGCAGCGGCGCGGGCATCCCGCCGCCGTGCGCGCACAGGCTGCCGAGCTCGAGCGTCTCCAGCAGCTGCTCGAACGAGGCGCGGGACACCGGCTGGCCGGAGGCGAACATATCGTGCGCGCGCTGCAGGCCGATCCGGCACGGAAAGCACTTGCCGCAGCTCTCGTGGGCGCCGAAGCGCAGCAGGTGGATCGCCACCTCGCGCATGTTGGCGGTCTCGTCGAAGGCGAGGATCGAGCCGTGGCCGACCATGCACCCCGCGGCGGCGAGCGGGTCGAAGTCGAACGGAGTGTCGAGCTTGGACGCCGGCAGGATCCCGCCGAGCGGTCCGCCGATCTGGACCGCCTTGATGCGGTGGCCGTCGACGAGGCCGCCGGCGACCTCCTCGCACAGCTCGCCCACCGTGATCCCGAACGGCACCTCGTAGACGCTCGGTCGGGCGAAGCGCTCGTTGAAGCACACGAGCTTCGAGCCATTGGTCTCGGTATCCGGGCTGAGCGCCGCGTAGGCCTCGGCGCCGCGCGCCGCGATGAACGGGATATTGGCGAGCGTCTCGATGTTGTTGACGGCCGTCGGGCGGCCGTGGACCCCGCGCTCGGCGGGGAACGGCGGGCGCGCCGAGACGGTCCCGCGCAGCCCCTGCAAGCAGGCGAGCAGCGCCGTCTCCTCGCCGACCACGTAGGAGCCCGCGCCCTCGACGACGGTGACGTCGAACGCGAAGCCCGAGCCCCGGATGTCCTCGCCGAGCCGACCGTCGGCGTGCGCCTGCTCGATCGCGGCGTCGAGCGCGCGCTTGGAGCGCGGGTACTCCGAACGGGTGAGCACGAAGCCGTGCTGGGCACCGACCGCGAAGCCGGCCAGCGCGAGGCCCTCGAGGACGCGGACCGGGTTCTGCTCCATCAGGTACTTGTCGATGTAGGAGCCGGGGTCGCCCTCGTCGCCGTTGGCGACGATGAACTTCTCCTCGCCCTGCGCCGCGCGGGTGAACCGCCACTTCGTGCCCGCGGGGAACCCGGCGCCGCCGCGGCCGCGGACGGTCGCCTGCTCGACCTGCTCGAGCAGGCCCTCGGGCCCGAGCTCAGTGAGCGCGCGCTCGAGGCCCGACCAGTCGCCGGGCGCGGTGAGCACCGGCTCATGCAGCCGACTGCGCCATTCCGGCTCGGGCGCCACGGCGGTCTGATCGGCGAGCACCCGCTCGAGCGCCTCGGGACCCGCGTCGATCACGTCGCCGTCGCGGAACGCCGGTGAGGAGTGGCAGAAGCCGAGGCACACGGTCTCCGCCAGCGAGACGGTCCCGTCGGCCGAGCGCTCGCCGAGCCCGAGTCCGAGGCTCTCGCACACCGCCGTGACATGGGTGCCGCCGGTGGCGGCGAAGCAGGCGGTCCCGGTGCACACCCGGACGTGGCGGGCGCCGCGCGGCGCGAGCAGGTCGTCGTAGAAGGTCGAGATGCCGTACACCGAGGCCTCGGGCAACCCCGAGACCTCCGCGGCCCGCCGGCGGTCCTCGTCGGTGAGCTCGCCGTGGTCGTCGATCGCCGCCTTGAGCACGTCGAGCGCAGTCGGCGCGCGCACCGCGTGGTGGCGGCGGATCAGCTCGACGAGATTCTGTGAGGCCAACTTCTCTCCCTCCTTCCGCGCGACCCGGATGCAGGCAGATCGCCACCGGTGCGCCGCACTGCTCTGTGGATGCCCGGCTGCCCGCATCTGCGAACATCGAACGATGCCCGACTCCGACTCCGACGATAAGCGATCGACCGACGAGACCGTCGAGGAGGCGGCCGAGCACGCCGCCCGCTCGGTCCAGGAACGTCGCGAGATGGCCCGGCAGGCCACCCAGGCCGAGACCGCCGACGACGCCGGTGAGACCGCCGAGCTCGAGCGCGAGGCGGCCGAGCACGGCCGCGCCTCCCGCGAGCAGGAGGACCTCGCGGGCGATCGGGCGCGCGAGGCCGACCAGAGCTCCGAGTAGCCCGCGGGTCGCGTGCGGCTGTTGGCTGCGGCCAGCGCGTGCGGGCTGCTGGGCGCGAGTGCTGCGCGCCTGGCGCGTGCGGGTGCTGCGCGCCTGGCGCGTGCGGGTGCGGCGCGTGCGGGTGCTGCGCGGCCGACGCATGCGCCAGCGCGTGCGGCTGCGGAATGTCGTCGCCGCCCGGACCACCCTGGTGGGGCAGTCGCGCGAGGCCGCGCGTCGGGGGCTGCGTG
>CAXTTD010000010.1:0-21625 GCA_964246945.1 uncultured Solirubrobacteraceae bacterium
CTCGCCGCCTGGCTCGGGGAGGAGCACCGCGCCGAGCTCGTGGTCCTCGCCGGCTACACCCAGCTCGTCGCCCCGGGCTTCCTCGACGCCTTCCCGCAACGGGTCATCAACGTCCACCCGGCGCTGCTGCCGGCGTTCCCCGGCCTGCGGGTCGTCCAGGCGGCGCTCGACTACGGCGTGAAGGTGTTCGGGGTCACCGTCCACTTCGTCGACGCCGGCGTCGACACCGGCCCGATCATCTTCCAGCGCGCCCTCGAGCTGCCCGACGCGACCGAGGCCGAGGAGGTGCTCGCCCGCCTGCATCCGATCGAGCACGAGCTGCTCGTGGCCGCGGTGCGGAGCATCTCCGCGGGCGCGGTGCGGATCGATCCCGGACACCCCCGTCGGGTCCTGGTCAGCCGGTAGAGTGGGCGCGCGCATGGCGGCGAGCACCGATTCGAAGAGCGACCCGGACGCGCGGTCGCCCGATCCGGACGGGGTCCGCGTCGCCCGGGCGCTGCTCTCGGTGTCGGACAAGACGGGGATCGTTGACTTCGCCCGCGGCCTGTCCGAGCTCGGGATCGAGATCGTCTCCACCGGCGGTACCGCCGGCGCGCTCACCGAGGCCGGCATCCCGGTGCGCGCCATCGACGAGCTCACCGGCTTCCCCGAGATCATGGACGGCCGGGTCAAGACGCTGCACCCCAAGCTCTACGCCGGCCTGCTCGCGGTCCGGGACAACCCCGAGCACGCTCAGCAGGCCGCCGAGCACGACGTCGAATGGGTCGACCTCGTGGTCGTGAACCTGTATCCGTTCGAGCGCACCGCCGCCCGCCGCGGAGCCCTCGACCCCGAGGTGATCGAGAACATCGACATCGGCGGACCGACGATGATCCGCGCCGCCGCGAAGAACCACCTGTACGCCGCCCCGGTGGTCGGGCCCGAGAGCTACGACGCGGTGCTCGACGAGCTGCGCGAGTCCGACCGGCGCCTGTCGCCGAGCACGCGCGAGTCGCTGGCCGCCGAGGCGTTCGCCTACACCGCGCGCTACGACACCGCGATCGCCCGCTGGTTCCAGGAGAAGCGCGAGGACTTCCCGCCGCTGTTCGTGCGCGCCTTCGAGAAGGTGATCGAGCTCCCCTACGGCGAGAACCCCCACCAGCGCGCCGCCTACTACGAGCAGGTCGGCGCCCGCACCCACGTGCTCTCGATGGTCTCCCAGCTCGGCGGCAAGCCGATCTCGTTCAACAACCTGCTCGACCTCGACGCCGGCCGGCTGCTGCTCGGCGAGTTCCAGGTCCCCGCCTGCGTGATCATCAAGCACAACACGCCGTGCGGGGTCGCGATCGGGGGCTCGGCCGCCGAGGCCTACGCGAAGGCGTTCGCCTGCGACCCGATGTCCGCGTTCGGCGGGATCGTCTGCCTCAACCGCTCGGTGGACGCGGCGCTCGCCCGCCAGATCAACGAGCAGTTCGTCGAGGTGCTGTTCGCGCGCGGCTACGACGAGGATGCGCTCGAGGTGCTCGCCGAGAAGCCGAACACGCGGATCCTCGACGACCGCGAGCGACGCACCCCGAACATGATCGAGCCCCAGGTCCGCCAGGTCGTCGGCGGGCTGCTCGTCCAGGATCGCGACTACGACCTCGAGGAGCGCGCCGACATGCAGGTCGTCTCCGAGCGCCGCCCGACCGAGGCCGAGTGGCAGGAGCTCGCCTTCGCGTGGCGGGTGTGCAAGCACGTGAAGTCCAACGCGATCGTGCTCTCCCACGACGTCGCCACCGTCGGGATCGGCGCCGGCCAGATGAGCCGGGTGGACGCCGCGCGGATGGCGGTGGAGAAGGCCGGCGAGCAGGTGAGCGGCTCGGTGATGGCCTCCGACGCGTTCTTCCCGTTCCCCGACGCCGCGCAGCTCGGCCTCGAGGTGGGGGTCACCGCGATAATCCACCCCGGTGGGTCGGTCCGTGACCACCTCACCGTCGAGGCGGTCGACGCCGCGGGCGCGGCGATGGTGTTCACCGCGCGTCGCCACTTCCGTCACTGACGGTGGCGCCGCCGCCGTTCGGTGCCGGTGGGGTGCGCCGCCTGGCGGGTGACCCGCCCTCGCCCTGGGAGACCGCGTTCCGCTTCAGCCGCGTGGTGATCGCCGGTGGGTTCGTCCATGTCGGAGGCACGACCTCGGTCGGACCGGCGGGCACCGTGCTCGGCGAGACCCCGTACGAGCAGACCATCGAGGTGCTCGGCCGGATCCTTCACGAGCTCAGTCGCGCGGGCGCGACGAATGCCGACATCGTCGCGGTCCGCGTGTACGTCACCGACATCTCCCGCGGGGAGGAGGTCGGACGCGCGTTCGCCGAGGTGCTCGGCGCCGTGGCACCGCTGATGACGATGGTCGAGGTGGCGGGACTGATCGACCCCCGGATGTGGGTCGAGATCGAAGCGACGGCGGTGCTGCCCGGCTGACCGGTCCGGGTGGTTGAACGCCCCGCCGGCCGGGGAGGACTGACACCATGACCACGATCGCCATCGTCGGCGCCGGGCAGGGCCTCGGCGCCGCCGTCGCTCGTCGCTTCGGCGCCGCGGGCTTCTCCGTCGGACTCATCTCCCGCAGCCAGGAGCGTGTCGACGGCCTGGCCGCCCAGCTCGTCGGCGAGGGCATCACCGCCCAGGGGTTCGCTGCCGACGTCCGTGACCCCGCGGGCCTCGCCCGGACGCTCGAGCGGGTGACCGAGGCGCTGGGGCCGATCGAGGTCCTCCAGTACAGCCCGCTGCCCCAGAAGGACTTCATGCGCCCGGTGCTCGAGACGACCCCGGCCGACCTCGTCGGGCCCGTCGAGTTCTCGATCTACGGCCCGGTCGCCGCGGTGCATCAGGTGATCCCGGGGATGCGCTTCCTCGGCGAGAACCGGGGCACGATCGTGTTCGTGAACGGCGGGACCGCGCTCGTCCCCCGCGCGTCGCTCACCGGGACGAGCGTCGCCTTCGCCGGTCAGGCGGCGTTCGCCCAGCTGCTGCACGAGACGCTCGGCGAGGAGGGCATCCAGGTATCCCAGCTCGTGATCGGCGGCGCGATCGTCGCCGGCGACCCGGAGAAGGACCCGGGGAAGCTCGCCGAGGTCATCTGGGACCTGCACGTCGGACGCGACCGCTTCCGTGTCGAGGTGGCCACCGGCTGACGGGGGACGGACGGTGCGGGGTTCCTTCCCTGGAGACCGGTCAGCGGATACCGTGCACGCGATGGCCACCGCCACCACGGACACCCCGCCGGACGACGCGCTCCCCCGATGGGACCTCGAGTCGATCTTCCCGTCGCTTGAGTCCGTCGAGTATGCGGCGGCTCGCGCTGAGTGGGTTGCGAGCCTGGATGCGCTACGGGCGCTGTTCGCCGACCACGACATCCGAGGAGACCGCACGGCGAGCGAGGCCGACGGGCCGGCTCTGCAGGCGGTGATCGAGACCTTCAACCGCCTCGTGAATCAGACGCGCCGCCTGCGGGTGTATGTCAATGCGCTCGTCTGCACCGACGCGAGCGACTCGGTGGCCACCGCCGAGCTCTCCCGCCTCGGGGCCGACCTGGCGCCGCTCGCCGCTCTGCAGACCCGTCTCAACCAGTGGATCGCCGACCGCGGCGCGGTGGCGCTCACGGCGAGCTCGCCGCTCGCCGCCGAGTACGCGAGCTGGCTCGAGCGCTGTGGGGGGCGGGGCGCCCCCCCGCGGCGCGAGCGGGCGGCGGCCCGGGGGGGCGCCCCCGGCGCGCGCGCCGCGCGCCGCCGAGTCCGCGTGCTGGCGCGCGCGGTGGGCGGAGCGCTCCGCACACCAGATGAGCGAGCGCGAGGAGGACCTGCTGGCCGAGCTCGAGGTCCCCGGGGTCGACGCCGCCGCGACCCTTGCCGGTGAGCTCACCTCGACGCTGCACGGAACGCTCCGTGGCGACCGGCGACCGATGTCCGCGCTGCGGGCGCTCGCCGGCGACGAGGATCCGGCGCTCCGCCGGGAGGCCTACGACGCCGAGCTCGGTGCCTGGGAGACGGTGGCCACCCCGATGGCCGCCTGCCTGAACACGATCAGCGGCCACACCCGTGTCGTCGATCAGCGACGTGGCTGGCCGGACTCGCTGTCGGTCAACCTGTGGAACAATCGGGTGACCCCGGAGATCCTGGAGGCGATGCATAGCGCCGCGCGCGAGAGCTTTCCCGACTTCCGTCGCTTCCTGCGCGCCAAGGCGGCCCTGCACGGCCACGCCGGGGGGTTGCCCTGGTGGGATCTCGTGGCGCCGGTTCCGGGCGCGCCCGCCTACGACTGGTCGGAGGCGGAGGCGGCCGTGACGGCGGCGTTCGCGACGTTCACCCCGCGGCTGGAGGGGCTGGCCGCGCGGGCGTTCCGCGAGCGCTGGGTCGACGCCGGCCCGCGGGCCGGAAAGCGCGGCGGCGGTTTCTGCTCGGCGATTGGCGGCGGCGAATCGCGGATCCTCATGAACTTCGACGGCAGCTTCGACGGCATCCAGACGCTCGCCCACGAGCTCGGCCACGCGTACCACAACGCCAACCTCGCCGCGCGGCCAGCGCTCCTGCGGCCGACCCCGATGGCGCTCGCCGAGACCGCGAGCACGTTCTGCGAGACGATCATGATCCAGTCCGGGCTCGAGGGCGCTGACGACCGCGAGCGGCTCGCGTTGCTCAGCAACGACCTGTGCGGCGCCTGCCAGGTGGTGGTCGACATCCACTCCCGGTTCCGCTTCGAGTCCGAGCTGTTCGCCCGCCGGGCGGACGGCCCGCTGTCGGTGCGCGAGCTCTGCGACGCGATGACCTCGGCCCAGGCGGCAACCTACGGCGACGGCGTCGACCCCGCGACCTACCACCCCTGGATGTGGGCGGTCAAGCCGCATTACTACTTCGTCTCCGAGCACTTCTACAACTGGCCGTACTGCTTCGGGCTGTTGTTCGGCATTGGACTCTACGCCCGCTACCTCGCGGACCCCGAGGCCTTCCGCGACGACTACGACGAGCTGCTCTCGAGCACCGGCATGCTCGACGCCCGGCTGCTCGCCGCCCGCTTCGGCATCGACATCGCCGACGTCGCCTTCTGGCGTTCGAGCCTCGACGTCCTCCGTGCTCGCATCGATGACTTCGTCGCCCTCGCGCAGTCCGCCGGCTGAACGGATGCGATCATCTGACCCGCGCCGCTGTAGCTCAGCTGGTAGAGCAGGGGACTTTTAATCCTCGGGTCGTGGGTTCGAGCCCCACCGGCGGCATCAGGAAGTACCTGTAAAAAGGCACTTATGTAGTTCAGCGGCGGGGCCGAAATGCAAAGCGTGTCCCCAATATGTCCCGAGATTCGCGTAGGATCTGCATTCATGGGGACTACGACGCGCGCGCGGATCTGTCACCGAGCCGGACGCGAGGTCATCGCCTCCGTATCCGCGCGCGACTAATCCGGTCGGCGCACCACAGACATTCCCCGATCGCCAGTGGGGCGTGTGTTTGTGCCTCGCCTCGCCCGGATGGCGAGGCACGTCATCCGCGCGCGACAGCTCCCTCCCACCGACCAGGAGCCCGCTCCTCGGTGCCCGCCGTGGCGCTTTCGTGGGGCCCGATTCGACCGGGGACGTCTAGGGACGTCTTGGGACAAAGCAGGAAGTGCGTGGAGTGTATGTCTGGGACGTCTTGTTGGAACGTGGCGAGCGAAGGGTTGCGGCGGCAGCTTTCGACGAGGTCGGCGACGGATGGCCACGATGAGTGAGCCGACGTTGCGGGTCGCGGTGGTGACCGGCGTGAGCCGGCGTCAGGGGATTGGCTTCGCGATCACACAACGCCTTCTGGCCGACGGTCTGAGCGTTCTCATCCACTCCTTCGCACCGCACGACGCCGACCAGCCATGGGCACCCGCCCCCGACGAGGTCGATGCGGTCATCAAGGAGCTAGGCGGTCTCGGCAATCGCCTCGACCACATCGAGGCGGACTTCGCCGCCGCCGACACCCCGCGCCGGGTGATCAACTACGCGGTCGACCGGTTCGGAGGCATCGACGTGCTCGTCGTCAATCACGCCAGGTCCGCGATGGGCCGCCTCAACGAGGTCACCGCCGAAGAGCTCGACCTGGCCTGGGCGGTGAACGCCCGAGCGACCGTCCTCCTGGTCCAGGCCTTCGCCGAGCACCACACCGACTCCCGCCCCGACGGCCGGGTCCTCCTCTTCACCTCCGGCCAGCACCTCGAACCGATGGCCGACGAGCTGCCCTACGCGATCAGCAAAGGCGCCGTCCACCAGATGACCGCGTCCCTCGCCGACGCCCTCGCGGACCGCTCGATCACAGTCAACGCGATCAACTCCGGACCGGTCGACACCGGCTGGCCGACCGACGACTTCAGGGCGCGGCTGCGTCCGGCCTTCCCCGCGGGCCGGTGGGGCAAGCCGCAAGACATCGCGAAGGTCGTCAGCTGGCTGGTCTCCCCGGACAGCGGATGGATCACCGGCCAGGTCATCGACGCCGAAGGCGGGTTCCGCCGCTGAGATCAGCCGCGGCCCGCGTTGAGATCGTTTGGGACCTGCTCACGTTTCCTTCGCGGCTTGAGCGCTCGGCGTGTCCGCGCCGGGCGCTAATGAGCGCAATCGCGGCGAACCGCGCGTCAGCTCCTTGCGCGCCGGCGCCGCGGTTGCGTATGCATGCGGAGAGCGGGCGGCGGTCGACCTGGTTCTCGTGGATAGCCAAAGGAGCCCTCTCGGCTCCACCGAGTTAGTTGTGCTCGCCGTTGGTAAGGATCGTGGGAGCTGGCTATGAAAGCGATCGCCGGCCGGCGCGGTGGGCCGGAGTGCTTTGGTTGCGATCGTCGGGTGCTCGATCGAGAGCGAGCGTCAGCCGGATGGTTTGTTCGGACGACGGGACGCGGCGCCTGGCTTGCGCCCGCGGCCGATCATGGGCGCTGTTCGCGGGAGGTGCTTTTGCGAGCAGTCGATGAGGGTCGGGCAGACAGGACTCAGCGCCTCAGCGGGCGTTGCCTTCTGCGAGGTATCGAAACGTCTGCTGCTCCGGTGGTGGAGGGACCGCGCGGCTCGCCGGCCCAGACCTGCTCGGTCATCGGTTCGCTCCTCTCAACACGGACCTTGACCTCGTTAGTGAATGCTGATTTACTAATTGATCTACTAACAGAGGAGAGGCAGATGGGTTCGACGACGACAGAGGAGCGCTTCGCGGAGACCAACGAGGTCGCGGTGAAGCTGGCGGGCTTGAGGGATGAGCTGAGGGCCACGATTGGCCGGGTACCCGATCCCCAGGCGAAGGCCATGCTCGAGACCGGCGCCGAGGTCCTCGGTGGGCTGCGCCAGGCGTTCGTTGACTACGCGGAGGCCTCTGAGGAGGCGTGGCGGAGCTGAGTGATCTGGGGACGCAGTGGCACGGCCGATCGAGACCACCGATGACGACCTGCTCGACGCAGCCGACGCCGTCCTCATGACTAAGGGCCCAGCGGCCTTCACCCTCGCCCACGCGGCCGACGCCGCCGGGGTATCGGCAGCGACGCTCGTCAAGCGATTTGGATCCAAGGAGCGGCTGTTTCTGCGGCTTTCGCAGCGTTGGGTTGCCTCTCTGGACCAGCATCTGCGTGCCCGAGCCGCGCGTTGCACGACCCCGCTGGCGCGGCTTTATTCGGTCGCGTTGCACGGCTACCACGACCTGGACCGCCCGGCGACGGCGCACAACCAGATCGCGGCGCTCGCCGTCGATCTGCAAAGCGACGAGCTCCGCGGCTGGTTGCACGTCGGCTGGGAGCACGTGCGCCGGCATCTTGCGTCTCACACCGCCGACGCCATCGCGGCGGGCGAGCTGGTCGGCTGCCCGCCCGCGGATCAGCTCGCCCGGATCATCGCCGCCGCGATGGAGGGCGGCTGCATCGCGTGGTCGGTGCATCCTGAGGGATCGCTGATCGAGCGTCTCCAGGACGATCTCACCGCCCTGCTCAGCGGCTGGACGGCCGTCGGCGATGAGTGAGCGACGCCCGTTGAGCGGTCAGGTGGCGCTCGTCGCCGGCGCGACCCGAGGGGCCGGACGCGCGATCGCGGTTGAGCTCGCCCGCACGGGCATGTTCGTCTATGCGACGGGGCGAAGCAGTGAGACATATGGACCCTCGGAGATCAGGCGGCCGGAGACGATCGAGCAGACGGAGGAGATGATGCGGGCCGCGGGCGGCCACGGCCGCGCGATGCGGGTCGACCACTGCGAGCCAGACGAGGTCGCCGCGCTCCTCAGGACCATCGAGACGCGGCACGGTCGCCTCGACCTGCTCGTCAACGACATCTTCGGCGGCGACCGCTACGCGGAGTGGGGCGTTCCACTGTGGGAGCACGACCTCACAGGGGGTCTGCGGATGCTGCGCATGGGGATCGACACCCACCTGATCACGAGCGCCACCGCGATCCCCCTGCTCCTCAAGACCGGCGGTGCTCTCCTCGTCGAAGTGACCGACGGCACCTCCGCCGTGAACGCACAGCGACGGCCCGGAGTCGGTTTCTACTACGACCTGGTCAAGGCGAGCATCGATCGCATCGTCACCGGCCTGGCCGACGAGCTCGCTGACTCACTCGTGGTCACGGTCGGCGTCACCCCCGGGTGGCTTCGCTCGGAGCGGATGCTTGACGAGTTCCGGGTCCGTGAGTCGAACTGGCGCGACGCATGCGCCGACACGCCCGGCTTCGCAATCTCCGAGTCACCGGCCTACGTCGCCCGGGGAATCGCCGCCCTCACAGCAGACCGCGACGCGAGCCGGTTCACGGGGCAGGTCCTCACCGCCCGCCAGCTCGCTGACACCTACGACATCACTGACACCGACGGCTCCCGTCCCGATTGCTGGGGACTGGTCGCCGCCTATGGATTCGACCACGGAGCACCGGAGGATCTGGCCGCGTATCGCTGAAGGCGCTCAAACCCGAAACAGGAGGCGCTGCGCAGCCTCAACAGCGTGGTTTGTACTCGACGGCCGCGCGGGCGCGCATCAGGCGCGACGGCCGCAGGCGGCGCAGACCGCCTGCGGATAGGTCGCCAGGCCGCCACGCCGCTCATCTCGACCTGCTGGCGCAGGCAACCTCGGCCGGGCAGCCGTGGCTGCCTGGCCGCCGCTAAGAACGACACCCTGAAAGCGGATGCAGCTCACAACCAACTTGTGCTTTTGATCGCCACATCACGCCAAGCGAACGATTGGTTTGCGACCGGGAGCATGTCCCGGAGGATTGCTAACGGCTTGGCGCGGGCTGCCGTGATCGTCCGGTCATGAGGTAGGCGAGGGCACCGATGGCGTTGAGGCTGACCAGTCGCCAGATCCTCTTGCTAACCCGGATCTCCTGACCGGGCCGGCTATGGACATCGCGTTCGGCGACCCCGACGATCACGACGCTGGCGACGATAAGAGAGGCGGCGATGGATTTCGACCGGATGTCCCCGTCTGGGCGAGGGCGAAGATTCACAGCAGGCATGGCGACTCCTCACTCGTGATCAGAATTTGATGATCGCAGCGACTCAGCGAGACCCTGCACATAGATCGGCGATGTCGGTCCTGTCGCACGCGCGCTTTTGTTTTGCGCCCAGCCCGAGATCGTGACGCCACGCAAAAGCGACGGGACGAGCGCCCCTGTTGAAACCGCTGAGGCTTGTGCTCTCTGCCCAAAAGCAGGAGCAATGTCCTCCCGTGTCGTGTCGGGGCGTCTGAAGCGCGCGTACTGGCCGTCGGGGCGGGACCTATCGGCCGGCGTGCTGACGTTGGCGGCCTGGACATCCGGGTAGGGAGATGCGATATGTCCGAGCCGCGGACATCTCCGGTCATCGGACTCAACGACGGATCTCGCATCCCGCAGCTGGGCTCGGCGTCTTTCAGGTCGACGCGGGCGAGACCGAGAAGGTCGTGCGTGAGGCGTTGGCCGCCGGCTATCGGCATGTCGACACGGCCGCTGCCTACGGCAACGAACGTCAGGTTGGAAGCGCTGTGCGTTCTGTCGATGAGCACGTGTACGTCACGACGAAGTATTTCGACCCGAGCGATGATCATGGCCGTCAGGGCGCCAAGGATGCGTTCGCCTCCAGCCTTGAGCAACTTGGGCTGTCGCGCGTGGATCTGTATCTCGTTCACTGGCCCGTCCGCGCGGGCGAGGGATTCATCGAGTCCTGGCGGGGGCTGACCGAGCTGCGAGACCATCCCGCGCTGGGATCGGTCGGAGTATCGAATTTCTCCGCCTCCCAGCTGGCACAGATCATCGACGAGACCGGCGTGACCCCGGCCGTTAACCAGGTGGAGCTCCATCCCTACTTTCAGCAGACCGAACTGCGTGCCGAGCACGCCAGACGTGGGATCGCCACCGAGGCGTGGGGCCCGCTCGGGCAGGGCGACCGCCACGCGGCCAAGGTCCTCGCCGAGCCGGTCCTGGCTGAGATCGCCAGGGCGCACGGCAGATCAGTCGCGCAGGTCGTCATTTGCTGGCATCTGCAGATCGGGACCGTCGTGATCCCCAAGTCCGTCAGCCGTGATCGAATTCATGAGAACTTCGACATCTTCGGCTTCGAGCTGTCCGGCGCAGAGATGCAGGCGATCGCCGCGCTGGATCGCGATGGCCGCAACGGGCCTGACCCCGACACCTACGACTTTCCCCGCGCCTACCGCGGACAAGCGCACCAACGCCCATAACCGACGATGGCTGGGAAAAGCGTGCCAGGCGCCTCCTTGTTCTCGCGCGGACAGGGGCGCCCCATCCCTCTCGACCACCGAGGGGCAGCCGTCTACCGAAACGACGTCTCGGGCGGGCGCCCGCTTCCGCCCACTCCGGACAGCGCCTACGGGCGCTTGCAATGCGACGTATGCCGCGACACCATGGCGTCCGGGCTCAAAGCGCTGGCCTAGCGCTTGAGTAGGCGTTCTCTGCGGAGGTCGGTTACCGCGTGCGCGACGTAGAGCTTGGCTTCGACGCCGTTCACGTCCGGAACACGGGTGCACCATGGCGCCATCCGTCCTGGCAGTTCGCAGCCGAGAACCGCATCGGCGAACCGGTCGAGCTCGTTGCGGTTGTGAGCGGACCGGTCCTCCGGTCTCTCGTCGGTGCGAAACTCATGGAGAGCGAATACTGCGTTCGCTGTTCCCTCAGCATCGGACAGGGTTTCCCGCCCACGCGGTCAGCAGTTGGTAGCGCAGCGCACCCGTCCGGGCGTCGTCGGCTGGATACCGGCACAGACGATCGAGGAGCTCTTCAAGCCTTGCCGACGCTTGCGATCTGTCGTTGAGTCGTGTGGCGCGGCCGGCTCGCTTGCGCTGTTCGGTCACGGTCTCGCCCAACGATTCCCCGGCCTTGGCCTCGACGCAGATCACTATCGATTCACCGTTTCCGGCGCGGGCGTGGACGACCAGGTCGTGGTTTCTTACGTTGCCGGCGTGAGCGTTGAAGGTTGCTTTGGACTCGACGATCGCCTGATCAATTGTGATGTCAGCGAGGTCGAAGCCGTTTCTTTCCCCGGTCGACGTGCGTATGCAACCACACCATGCCGGCTGCGACCGCTGACGCGCGCTTCGCCGCGGATCCGATCGTCAGCGACCAGAGCCGGCTTGTGGCCGGGCCGTCGAGCGCAACGCGGCAAGGCGCTCGTGAGACGCGCACGTCGCCCGTGATCGGATTCCGGTCGGAGCGTGCGCGTGCTTCCCCGCGGTGGGGATCAAAGAAATAAGCGGGCGCAGCATCGCGTAGACCGTCGTGCATCTCACGCCGAGCCCAGTGCAGGCGTTGGGGATTTTGATCCTTACGGGCGCAAGGACTGTAGCGTCTACTCGTTCGCGACCGGGACCCTGTCCGCGCCAGCTATGACCAGCCCGCACGCGCGGTGCTGACCGTTGCCAAGCCGTGACGAGCCAGGTCGCCAGAGGATCGGCTCCGCGACCCGTAATCGACCGGTAAAGCCGTCCTTGAACATGCGCTGGAGACCCTGGCAGGATGCTCGCCGACGGCTCGTGGGATCCGGTCTAACGGGTTGAGCTGCGCTCGACGGGCCGAAAAGCGCGTCCCGAGCCATGTCCCCAACTGGTCGATTCTGACCTCGGACAACCCGCGCTAATTAGAAAGAACAGCCCGTACTTACGCAAATACCTTGGAAACAAGCGACTTTTAATCCTCGGGTCGTGGGTTCGAGCCCCACCGGCGGCACTGAGACGATCACCCTTCTCTAATCGACTCTAAAAACTCTAAAAGACTCTAAAGCCAGCGGTGTAATGTGCCGGTGGTGCCGAATCCGTTTCATCCGAGCTTCGGAGTGAGCCCGCCGTTGCTGGTAGGCCGCGACGAGGTCCTCGATGATTTCAGCGAGGCGTTGGAGGACGGTCCGGGTGCGGCCGGCCGGGCGGCGTTGTACACCGGCGCGCGGGGCGCGGGTAAGACGGTGATGCTCAACGCCGTGGAGGACCGCGCTCGCGAGCGGGGATGGCGGGTGATCAGCGAGACCGCCACCGCTGGTTTCGTGCCGCGGATGGTGCGTGAGCATCTGCCGCGGCTGTTGCAGCACTTTGATCCGGAATCGGTCCGCAGGCGCCTGACGGGCGTGACCGCGCCATTGAACGTCGGCGCGGTCACCTGGGAGCGGATCGAAGCGCACGTGGTGAGCGCCGGGCTTCGCAGTCAGTTGGAGATGCTCGCCGACCTCCTTGCCGAGCATGACGCCGGGGTGCTGATTACGCTGGATGAGATCCATCGAAATCAGATCGAGGAGCTTCGGGAACTGGCCACGTCGGTGCAGCACGCTTTTCGTGAGGATCGTCAGGTCGCGTTCGTGGCTGCCGGGCTGGCTGCGAGTGTCAGCGATGTGCTCAACGATGACGTTCTGACGTTCCTGCGTCGTGCCGAGCGCCACACCCTCGGCACGGTCTCAGACGCCGATGTGGCGCGCGGGTTCCGCGAGCCGATCGAGGCCGACGGCCGGAGGATCTCCGACGAAGCGCTTGAGGTCATGGTCCGGGGAGCGCGCGGGTATCCGTTCCTGCTGCAGCTTGTGGGCGCTCAGACTTGGCGAATGCATCCCGAGGCGCCGGAGATCACCGTCGAGGACGCCACCAAGGGGGTGACGCGCGCTCGTCGGCGTTTGGGGGCGCTTGTGCACGAGCCCGCGCTCAGCGTCGCGTCTGACGTCGATAAGGATTTCCTCTACGCCATGGCGGTGGACGACGGCGCCTCCAAGATGGCCGACATCCAGCAGCGCCTCGGCGTCGGCGACAACTACGCAAGCCAGTACCGACTGCGACTCATCGCCGCCGAGCTCATCCAATCGACTCGACGCGGATACGTTGACTTCGCGCTGCCCTACCTCCGCGAATACCTTCGCGACCGGCACACGCGACCGGTGTAACGCCGGGACCATCCCAAGGCCGGAGCATCCGCACCGGGGCGTGGTGATGACCGGCGCCGATGGCGAGGACGGACCGGAGGCGTTCTACATCCACATCGAGGCGCTCTAGAGCAAAGGGGACGAGGTCCAGCGGATGCTGCGGGACATTCTCGCGTGCGTCGAGGAGGAGCCCGCCACCGGTCCCCGGTACGGCGTCCGCTACTCCGAGACGACCTTCGGCATCTTCGAAACCTTCCCCAACCTCGCCGGCCGCCAAGCCCATGTCGACGGTGGCGGAGGTGACATCTTTCGCGACATCGAGCGGATGAACGCGATCCTCGCCTATCCCGCTCACGTCTACAAGGTCGACGTGCTTCTCAGCAAGCAGGTCTTCTCCTGGAACGCCCGCGACGGAGAACACGCGTGACCACGGGCAGCCGGTCGAGGCCGGTCAGCTCGATCCAGTCGGCGGGCGCCGAACCGGAAGCATCGGACCGTGGAAAACCGCGCTTTCGCGTGAGGTCCGGCGGAGTGGGCAGGAACGTGTGGAGCGCTTCCGCGTTCTCATCGAGCCGCCGGGTTGATCGTCGCAGAGCATCGGCCGAGGGGTTCGCAACAAGTCAACATCGGTGCTGCCGCATCGGCGGCATCGTTCAGAGGAGAGGGATTCGGCGATGAACGAGACCGAGAAGCACGACGAGACCGAGCAGGGTGTGTACGAGCAGCCTGGAGACGAACAGCACGACAGCGCGAAGCCGCTTGATCATCGCGACCTCGACGACGCGCAGTCTGCAGGTCAGAAAGCAAGTGAGGACTTGCACGACGGTGACTCCGATGACGAGGCGGTCGATCAGCCCGCCTAGCCGGCGTTGCTGGCGGGCCTTCATCCGAGGGCCCGCCCCGGCCAGTCGAGCGGTTGATCGCACGGGCGTCGGCGGCCTGGATCTGACCTCAGTCGAGTGACGTCGCGCAGTCGGACGCGTGGATCCGGCCATGCTCCACGCCGCGGCCGCTCTGACGCCGTACCTTCATCTACCTGGCACCCGGCCTTCAGAGCTCGAGGGCTCATGCTCTCGCTTCTGGGCAGCGCAGATTCCGCAACGCTGCGTCGATGGTCGCGCGTCTTGCGGAGGGCCCCGTCGTCGACGATCTCCAACGCCGCCTCAGACGGGCAGGTCATCGACCGCTACGGCGTGCACTGGCTGATCGGGTTCGAGGACGACACGGACGCCTGAGGCATGCGGGCGCCGCGCAGCCCCGGGACCCGCGGTCGCCTCCGGTACGCCCGCGGTCGGGTGGTGTTGTTGGTGTGACGCGTCCGGGTTAGCCTTGAATTCGTCGGGCGGCCTGCGGGCGTGCTCATCGCTGCGGGTCGCGATCGCGGCGAACGCGTGGACGATCGGCCGGTGCTCGGTGGCGCAGTGCAGGAGGTCGAGGTCGCTCTGGATGCTTGCGTCCTGTAGCGGGACGCATGACACCTCCGAGGTGGCGATGTGGCGTACGCACGCGGGCGCGATCGAGACGCCGAGGCCGGCTCCGACGAGTCGCAGGATGGTGAGCCAGTGTGATGCCTCGTGGGCGATGCGGGGACGGAAGCCGTGCTGCTCGCAGAGGGTCAGCGGCTTCTCGAACGCCCGGGGACCGGCGCTGCGGGGTGGGTAGACGAACGGGGTGTCAGCGAGGCTCGCGACTGACATCGACGCGCTTTGGGAGCTTGGATGGGCAGACGGGAGCAACGCGAGAACGGCTCCGAGAGGATCGGGGTCGCGATGAGGCCGTCGACGGGCTCGGCGTCGCGGACGATTCCTGCGTCCACGTCGCCGGCGAGCAGCCCGTCGATGACGTGCGCCGTGAATGACTCGTGGAGCTGGAGCTGTACGTTGGGGTAGGCGGTGACGTACCGCGACAGGATCCGCGGCAACGTCGTGAGCATCCCGGATCCGACAAACCCGACGTTCAGCCGACCGGTCTGTCCCTCACCGATGCTCCGCGCCTCGCGGATGTCCTCGTCGACGTTGCGAAGCGTCCGGCGGGCACGTTCCAGAAACGCTGACCCGGCGGGAGTCAGCGCGACCGACCGCGAGGTGCGGGCGAGCAGCAGACATCCGACGGCGTCCTCGAGCTGGCGGATGGCCTGGGATAGCGGTGGCTGGGCCATGTCCAGCCGGACGGCCGCTCGGCCGAAGTGCAGCTCCTCGGCGACCGCGACGAAGTAGCGCAGGTGACGCAGCTCGACGTTCATATCTCCGGCATCTTGACGCAGATGAACGAGATATTGGACGTCTTGGTGTTGGATCCCCACACAGATGGGGTGGATCTCATCATCCGCCCGTTGCAGAGCGCCGAGGATGCCGACGCGTTTCGCGTCCTCAATGAGGAATGGATCGCGCGATACTTCGTCGTCGAGGACCAGGACCGCCGGCAGCTCGATGACCCCGTCACGGCTTACATTGAAACCGGCGGTGAGATCCTGATCGCCGAGCTTGACAGCCGGCCGGTCGGATGCGTTGCCCTGGTGCCCGACGGCACCGGTGCCGATGAGCTCTCCAAGACGGCGATCTCGCCTGAGCTGCGAGGCCGCGGTGCGGGACGCGCGCTGCTCACTGCCGTCATCGATCACGCGGCTCGAGCTCCCGCAGACCATTCCGTGTCGGCCACAACCCGGCCCCGGCGTGAACAGCGGCTCGCGCGCTCAGACGTGAACCACGGGTGGGCCAAGCAGCCGGGCGCGTGAAGCTCGGCATCCGGGCGCCGAAGCCGGTTCGTCACCGCGGTGGGTCATTGATGGTCGTCGATTTCCTGGCTGCGCTTTTGGAGGAAGCTCCCGAGAGCGCCGGCCAGTGTGGCGATCACGGAGATCGCGTAGACCTCCATGAAGATGTCAAGAAGTCGGCCGCCGGCTGAGATCGGATTGATGATCTGCGAGGACACCGTGAGCAGCTGAGTGGTGGTCCAGAATGCAGCGCTGCCGAACGTGTGGATCTGGGTCTGGTGAGCGTGTCGCTCGAGCAGAAACGCTCCGATCGCGCACAACAGGTCGATTCCGACAGTCGCGACGAGAATCACCACGACGGCGTCCCGCAGCCGCCGATGAGTTGGGGTTGCGGCGCGCAGAACGTCACGCAACTCGCGGGCGGCGACCATGAACGCGCGATGCGGCATCCATGAATCGTTCCCGGCGAGTCGGACGTCAGCCGCTGCGCCGGCCGTGCGAGGCTCGGTCATCGCCGACGGCTCTGGGTGAGACCGGCGGCGCTGAACGCACCGGCGAGAGCCGCGCTGGCCAGCGTCAGCCTGCGGGGGGCGTTCTCGGTTGCCGCCGCCACCAGCATGCTCGCCGCGTGCAGAGCGTCGACCGCGGCGCCGATCCGCAGGATCCGGCGAGTCGGTCGCCGGACCATGATGAGCCCCTGCAGCAGTTGGCGGACCCCCAGGACGCGCCCGATGTTGATCACCCGGCGATCGACCGACCCCCCTTCAAGCGACCGCATCAGTGGGCCGGCGAAGAGGAGCAGGGTGGCGCCCCCGCACGCCTCAGCCAGTGCCAGGCCGGACGCCTCCGTGAGGGCGGGAGGGCGGCGCGCGCTGGTCACCTCTCCGCGGGCCTCGAAGAGAACTGAGTGACGGCGCACTCCAGGAGCAGTGCGTGGACGAACGCCTGCGGGAGGTTGCCGCGCAGCTGGTGCTGATCGACGTCGAACTCCTCCGAGCACAGACCCGGCGGACCGCACGCCGCGCGGTTGCGTTCAAACCACCGTGCCGCGCTGACGCGATCACCCTGCTGGGCGTAGGCGAGCGCCATCCAGAAGCCGCACAGCAGGAACGCCCCCTCCGCTTCGCCCAGCGGCCGCTCGTCGGGACGGAAGCGGTAGCAATAGCCGTCCTGGGTGAGCTCCGACTCGACGGCGTGCAGCGTGGCCAGGGTCCGTGGATCGCTGCCGTCGATCGCACCCCGGACGCCCGCGAGCAGCAGCGCGGCATCGATCGTCGGATCTCCAGGTGACCGCTGCCAGCGACCGGAGGGATGCAACGCGTGCTCGGCGGTATCGGACACGATCCGATCCGCGAGCGACACCCAGCGGGCGCCCTGCTCGCCGCCGGGTCCGCTGGTTGCGATCTGGCGAAGCCCCGCGGCACAGATGAGCCGGCTGTGGGTCCACGCATCAGGGTCGATCTCCCAGATGCCGGCGTCGCTGTCGGCCTCCTGCCAGCGCTGCTCGATCGCCGCGACCGCCGTCTCGGCGGCGCGCCAGCCGTCGGCATCGAGGTGATCGTGGCGCGCGGCGGCGGAGAACAGCAGCAGCGCCTCGCCGAAGGCGTCGAGCTGAAACTGCTCGTTGACCCAGTTGCCGACGATGTCGGACGCTCCCGGATAGCCGGGCAGCCCCAGGTGGCGCTGGTCGGGGACCGCGCTCCCGAGGATCGTGTACGCCGGCTTGAGCTGCGGTCCGTCCTCGATCAGCCGCGCTGACACGAAGCGCACGGCATCGTCCATCAGCGGGTGCGGTCCGGACTTGGCGACCGCGCCACCGGCGTAGCACTGGTCGCGGATCCAGGCGTACCGGTAGTCGTAGTTGCGACCGCCGCGGGCGTGCTCGGGCAGCGAGGTCGTGGCCGCGGCAACCATCCCTCCGCTGGCGCTGGTTAGGCCCGCGAGCACCGTGTAGGCGTGGCGCGCGGCGGCGGGGGCGACCGTGTCGGCAAACGCGGGGACGCAGTCGGCCCAGTGCGCCTCGGTGCCCTGCCAGGCCCGGTCGGGATCCGGCGTCTCGTTCACCAGGTCCCCGCAGAGCGTCAGCACGAGGTCGTGCTCGGAACCCGCCTCGAGCTCGAGCTCGAGCACGAGCGCGCGGCCACCGTGACCGTCGGGCTGATCGGAGGCCGCCGCGCCGCCGGCCCAGGCCAGCTGTGTATCCCCCAGGCGCCCGGTCCACAGTCCCGCCTCGCTCCGGCGCAGGCCGTGGAAGGGTGCCTTGCCGTAGTCGGCGCGCGGGCTGAGCACGACGCTGACCCGGGCGGTCCCCCGCAGCGCGGTGACGCGTCGCAGGATGACCGCGCGGTCGGGGCTCGACGGCATCGCGAACGCTTCCCGACATTCGATCGTGGCGTCGCCGGTCACCCAGCGGCTGTGCCAGATGAGGCTGCCGGGCTCGTAGTAGCCGCCCCAGACATACCGATCCTTCGGAGTGACCGCGTAGGTTCCGGCACCGCCGATCAACGACGAGAAGATCGCCCCGGAGTCCCAGCGGGGGAAGCACATCCAGGCGTAGTCGCCGCGGGGGCCGACGATGATCCCGCGCTCGCCGTCGGCCAGCAGCGCATATTCGCGCAGAACGTGCGGGACGTTGCCTGTGAGCAGGGCCTTCGCGTCGGCGGCCGCGTTCATCGAGCGGCTCGAGCGACGAGTCCGGTCGCGGCGGCACCCAGGCCGGCCAGCGCGCCGAACACCGCCGGCCGGTGGGTCGCCATCCACATCTGGGGGCTGCGGGTCTTGGCCTGGTCGTCGAAGATGCCGTGGGTGGCGGCGAGCTGGGGCAGCGGCTCAAACAGGTTGTCAGGTCGGTCAGGACTTACCGGCTTGCCCTGGATCTGCTGTCCCTTGAAGCCGGTGAGGGCGAGATACCAGTCGGCAAAGCTCGGCGCCACCCGGTTGCCGAGGATCGCCAGGACCGCGCTGGCACCGACCCACACCTCGCGCCGATGATGCTGTGACGCCCAGTAGACGGCCTCCGCGGGGATCTCCGGCTGATAGATCGGCGGGACCGGCTGGGGATGATCGGGCATCTTGGAACGACACCAGTTGAACTGGGTGGTGTTGACTCCCGGCAGCTGAACCATCGTCAGGTGCACCTTGCTCTTGTCGTGCATGAGCTCGACACGAACCGAATTGGTGAAGCCACGGACGGCGAACTTCGAACCGCAGTAGGCGGCCTGCAGCGGGATCGACCGGTAGGAGAGCGCAGAGCCGACCTGAACGATCGTGCCATGGTCACGGGGCTTCATCCGCGACAGCGCGACCATTGTCCCGTACACGGTTCCGAGGTAGCTCACCTCGGTCGCGCGCTTGAACTCCTCGGGCTCGAGATGGATGAACTGGGCGAACACCGTCGCCATCGCGTCGTTGACCCACACGTCGATGTGCCCGAACCGCTCTTCCACCGCGACCGCCGCCGCCTCGATCTGCGCGTGGTCAGCCACGTCGGTGGGGACGGCGAGGGCCTGACCGCCGAGTGACTCGACCTCCTCGACGACGCGCTCCAGCGCCTCGGCGCCCCGTGCGAGCAGGCCGATGTGGGCTCCGCGCTTGGCGAAGGCGTGGGCGATCGCCCGACCCACACCCCCCGAGGACCCGGTCACCACGACCACCTGCGGTTGCGTCTCACTCATCTTGCCCTCCTCGATCCAGGGTTGGTCTCAGGCATGCGCCGACACCGCCGCCGGGCGCGCGAGTGGAGGGACGCTGCCCAGACGGTCGGCGAGCCGCGAGGCCAGCGCCATGATCGTGAGCGCCGGATTGGCCGACCCCTGAGTGGGGCATACGCTGCCGTCGGCCGCGTACAGGTTCTCCATCCCCCAGACGCGGTGATCGGCGTCGACGACACTGTGCTCGGGACTCACGCCCATCCGAGCACCGCCGACGAGGTGCGCGTAGCGCTGGATGCTCAGCGTGTCCTGCGCCCCCGCCGCCTCCAGGATCCCGGTGATGACCGTGGTCGAGTAGTCCATGTTGGCCTTGTCGTTTGCGGACCGACTGAAGTCAAAGCGCGCGATCGGCACGCCGTTGGTGTCGGTGTCGCGGTCGAGCGTCACGCGGTTGTCGGGATGCGGCAGCAGCTCGTTGAGGACTCCGATCGTCGCCCAGTGGTTGTAGTCGCGCATGTACTCGCGCAGACCGCGTCCCCACTGCCCGTCGGCGAGCACGTGCTCGGCCCAGGCGATCGGTTGCGGCGAGACGGTCTGGATCGAGAACCCCCGCGCGAACCCACGGGCCGAGTCGGTTTCGTAGAACTGCTCGGAGGACACCTCGGGCGGCGGGCCCTTGTAGGACCGGAGCTCCTGCGGAAACCGACCGGCCGTCTGGGCGGCGCCCTGCACCATCACGTAGCGCCCGACCTGGTCCTCGTTGTTGCCGACCCCGTTCGGACACCGCCGGGAGGTCGAATGCAGCATCAGCCGCGGGGTCTCGATCGAGTACGCGGCGAGGGCCACGACGCGCGCCCGCTGACGGCGCGTGACGCCGTCGCTCTCGCGCACATAGCTGATGCCGGTCGCACGAGTGCCGCCGGCGTCGAGGTCGATCCCGACCGCCATGCTGTCGGCGCGGATCTCCACGCCGTGCGCGAGCGCGTCGGGGAGATGGGTCACGTACGGGCTCGCCTTCGCATTGACCTTGCACCCCTGCTGACAGAACCCCCGGTAGATGCAGTGCGGACGGTTACCGAAGGTGCCGTTGACGATCCCAACCGGTCCGGCCCGCATCTCGATGCCCTGGGCCATCGCCCCCCGCCAGAGCTGCTCTGCCGACCCGCTGACCGGGTGAGGCGAGAACGGGTATCGGTGCGGATCGCCCCACGGCCAGTCCTGACCGGCGACCGGCAGCTCGCGTTCGACCAACTCGTAGTGGGGCTTCAGCTCGGCGTAGGAGATCGGCCAGTCGACGCCGACCCCGTCGCGCGAGAAGGTCTCGAAGTCCGAGGGATGGAAGCGCGGGCAGTAGCCGGCGTAGTGGATCATCGAGCCCCCGACCCCACGACCGGAGTTGTTCTTGCCCATCTCGATCGGATCATCACCGCCGATGACACGCTCCTGATTCCAGTAGAGCCGGTGAGACCCGGCCTCGTCGGAGACCCAGTCCTCATCGGGGTGCCAGAACGGTCCCGCTTCGATGATCACGATCCGCCATCCCCGCCGGGCCAGGCGCTGGGCGAGCACCGAGCCGCCGGCGCCCGCCCCGACGATGCACAGATCCACCTCGTCACTGTCCTCGTACCGGGCCATCGTCTCCTGACCTGGGAGATCACGACGGTGCACGTCAAGGAGGTAGCGCGAGTCATTGTCCTGTGGTCCGACTGCGCCCTTCAGCGTGTCGCGCAGCCAGCGTGCCGTCACGAACCGGACTCCTGCCGCACCGGATCCTCCGAGGTCGCGCCGGACCGCTCATGCGGCTCGAGCACGCTCGTCGGTCCCATTCGCATGTACCCCTGGGGGTACGCCGGGCCGCCGTAGCCGATCTCGTTCCAGGCCCACGGATGGGAGTAGAAGGCCGACAGGATCGCGCGCATGCAGACCGAGAAGGCGCGGGACACGTTGAGCTC
>CAXTTD010000011.1:0-772 GCA_964246945.1 uncultured Solirubrobacteraceae bacterium
GCATGGCGGAGGCGCTGGCGTTCGGGGCGCTGGCGCTGCACCGGGGCGCCCGCCAGCACTGGGCTCCGGCGGTGAAGGCCGGCCAGCTCGTGCTCCCGTTTGCGCTCGCCGACGCGCTCGCGCCGGTGCGGCTGTGCTGGATCGGCTTCGCCTACGGCGGTCAATATGACCGGGGCCGCCTCGAGCACGCGAGCCGCGAGCTCGGCGTGCCTGGAGAGGCGATGCTCGCGCCGGGCGGGCTGTGGCGCGGCGCGCGCGGGGCGGGCGCGCCCCCGGCGAACGGCGCTAAGGGCTCCGCGGGGCGGTCGGGGACGGCGCGGCGGCCGCCGCCGCCGAGACGATCGTCGTCTGCGTCGCGGCCCCCGGTCACCGCCATGACGTGAGCCTCGCTGTACACGCCCTGTCCGTCCTCGAGCACATCGTGACCACGATCGTGATCGAGCCGCACGAGCCGCTCGAGCCGCTCGAGCCGCTGCGGTCCGCGCGGGCCGACGCCGACGCCGCTGCCGTGGCCCCGGCGGCCCGGGCGTCCGAGGGCTACGACCTCGCGCTTGCGCTGGATCGCGTGCGAGCCGCACGCGGGATGTTCCCGGCGCTCGACCCGGCGGCCACGTGGGCACGCAGCTACCCGAGCGAGCGCCATCGTCGGATCTCCGACGCGGCCCGTCGCTCGCTCGTTCGCTATGCCGGGATCGATCCCGAGCTCGCGCGCGTCGCGCGCACCGCGGCCCCCGCCCCCGCGTTGGGCTCCGCGCGCGGGCGCCGGGGCTCC
>CAXTTD010000011.1:782-7700 GCA_964246945.1 uncultured Solirubrobacteraceae bacterium
CCCCCCCCCCCGCCCCCCCCCCCGCCCCCCCGCGCGCCCCCCCCCCCCCGCCCCCCCCCCCCGGCTCCCCCCCCGCGCGCGAGCTCCTGCGCTACCTCGTCCAGCCGCTACGCATCGGCGAGCCGTTCTCGGCAATTCCCGGCGAGTCGACGCCGTGTGCCGAGCTGCTCGACCGGGTGGAGGGCATCCTCGGTGGGGCACCGGCGGTCGAGGACCCGCGTGGCGCGCCGGTTCGCTGACGCGATCCGTGGCGCAACCCCGCCATTCCTGATGCGTCGGCGCCGGGCACCTATCGCGGGGTGGGGAGCACCTCGACCCCCAGGCGATCGCACAGCGTCGCGTGGTCCCACAGCGTGCGGGCGGCGGCGATTCTCCCGCGCTCGAACTCGACCACGGTGATGGTGAGGACCTCGACGTCGCGGTGGGTCGCGTCCACCGCCGGCAGCAGCCACGGCAGCTCCCGGTCGTGCGTGAACGAAATCCGCGCCTCGTCGACGAGGTGGAAGCGGTCGACGGTTCGCGAGACGCGGGTACGGGTGAGGTCGTCGGGCAGATGATCGACGAGCTGCTCGGCGTAGAACGCGGTCACCGCCGCCCGTCCCTCCGCGCCGGTCATCATCGGCAGGTGGCGGACCGACGGTTCCCGCACCGCCTCCGCGAGCGCCGCCTCCGGATCGCGTCGCCGCAGCAGCGCCTCGAGGTGGTCGTCCCACCTGCGCTCGAGCGCCACCATGAAGCGGGCGATCTCGGTCGTCATGACATGACCTTATTCCTCGCCGCCCCTACGTTCTGCTGTGATCGACGAGCGGAACCAGTCGCGTCGATCCGCCCCCGACCCGGCGACCGCCCTACGGGATCAGCACTGTCCGCTCGCCCGGCGCGTCCGTCCGGCGCCACACCGTCTCGACCTCCGACAGCGGTGCCGAGCTCGGTGCGATCTCGAGGGTGCCCGCGTCGATCTCGTTGACCAGCGACGGCAGCTCGGCGAGGTAGGTCCGCGGCGAGACCGCGCCCTGCCCGTTGCCCTGCAGGCGCAGGTTGGCGGAGCGCAGGGCGACCGACGGCAGCTGGATCGTCGGGCCGGCGGTCGCGCCGATCTGAATCCAGTCGAGGGCGCGACTGCGGTCCGACCGCGCGCCGAGCAGCGCCGTGAGCGCCTGCTCGGTGGGGGTGCCCCATAGGTAGTCGATGACGATGTCGACCTCTGCGGCCGCCGCCCCGAGCGTCTTCGCCGTCGCGTCGACGTCGCCGGTCAGCTGGACCACCGCATCGGCGCCCCGGGAGGTGAGCGCGGTGAGTCGATCGAGATCACGGCCGGCGCCGACCACGCGCCCGGCGCCGAGCCGTTTGGCGATCTGTACGGCCATCGTTCCGGCGTTGCCGGTCGCGCCGAGCACGAGGACGCTCTGGCCGGGCTGCAGCGGAACCCGGCGGCGCAGCGCGACCCACGCCGACATCGCGGGGTTCATCGCCGCCGCGACCCTCACGACGTCGACGTCCTCGGGGAGCTCGATGGCGCGTCGCACGTCGACGAGGGCCTTGTCGGCCATCGTGCCGATGACGTCGTCATCGGCCACGAAGTAAATCCGGGTGCCGTCGGGGCGCACCGCGACCCCGTCGATGCCGGGGATCATCGGCAGCGTGCCACTGCTCGTGTAGTGAGCGCCGCCCGCGCCGGTCCTCACGCGGGGATGCAGGCCCACGGCGAGGACGTCGACGACCGCCTGGTCGCCGCTCATCGGCTGCGGGACCGCGAACTCGGCGTAGTGCGGTGGCGCGTCGAACGACGTGACGACGGCTGCGTTCATGGTGGTCATCGAATCTCCCTGTGGGCGTCCGCGGGCTCGAGTGTGCGCCCGGCGCCATTTAGTTTGTGGCACGTACTAAAGCACGTTACACTCGCTGCGCATGAAGTCGCCACCGACCGCCGCGCCCGTGTCGAGGTGGGAGCCGGGGGAGCTCACCCCCCCAGACGCGTTGGCGCAGCTGACGTTCCTCATCCACGGTGCGCTCGAGCGCCGGGCGGCCGACCATGAGCTCTCGATCATCCAGTTGCGCCTGCTCGGCGTCCTGCGCGATCGCGCGCCGACCATGAAGCAGCTCGCGCGGCTGCTGGCGCTCGACAAGTCGAGCATCACCGGGCTGGTGGATCGCGCCGAGCGTCGCGGCCTGGTGACCCGTACGCCCTCGCCGGTTGACCGGCGCTCGGTCCTCGTGCGGCTCACCGAGCACGGACGCTCGCTCGCCACCGGGGCCGCGCGGGGCTTTCAGGCGGACGTGTCGACGATGCTGAACCCCCTGTCGGACTCAGATCGCGATGCGCTCACGCGGTCAATCGCCCGGATGCTCGTCGCCGACGCCGAGGACCGGGGCGTCGATCTGTTCGACACCATCGATACGCACGCGGACGCCTGAGCGACGTTGCGAGAGCTCCCGTGTCACGAGCCGAGGTGGCTTGTCTGAAACTGTGCACTACCGAGCCACGCGATCGCGGCGTGGCTCTCACAGGTCCCTCAAGCCCGGTGACCGCGCTCACGGTTCCCGATCGGGCGCAATTGCACCGTGGCTCGGCTCCGCCGGCTCAGCGGCGGGCGGCTCGATCGTGTAGCCGTGCGCTGCCCGGTGGATCTCCCCGGTGCTGGTCAGCTGGTTCAGGTCTCCGGCGACGAGCTCCGGATCGAGGTTCAGGCTCCTCGCAAGGTCCCCGACGGTGCTTCCCGGATGGTGTTCGAGGAAGCCGATGATGCGCGCCTCGCTGTCACTCTGTCGGCTGCGAGCGTTCGCACGTCGCATGCTGGCGCGGCGCGCGGTCGAGCGTCGGATCGAACGTGCTGGAGCAGCGGCCGGGCTGTGTTCTGAAACCTCGGCTGGGACCCGAACGGCCATGGTCATTCTCCTTGAATCGTCGCGAGGGCATCCGGATGTGCAGTGACGTCGTCACTTCATCCTTCGACAGGATGTGGGTGGCCCGGTCACGTTGTCATTGAACGCCGACGCATCCCTCACCTGAGAGTCGCCAGGGGTAGGAGGGATTCGGCCCCCGAGCGCTTAATCGGTAATGGCCGCCGCAGGGGTGGAACGCGAGAGCGACGATGCCACCAACCTCACACTCAAAACCAGTCTCCCTACCTCCCGCCGCGTCGCGCGGACCGCGCTGTCGGTGGCGTCGGGCTAGGGCCGAGAATGACGGCCGTAGGGCCGGCGCCTAAAACTCACAGTACTCCGATTCCCGACGTCTGACCACGCATCACGACGACTGAGTGCCTGTCGGACCGCTGGCCACTTCCGTCTGGGCGGGTCAAAGTACTGCGGTTGGGAAACGCGGCAGCCTCGCGGCACCCGCCCGGCTGAGAGCCGATGTCGCGGCGGCTCGGTAATCTGACCCGGTGCTGGAGACCCGCGACGTAGAGGTGAGCGTCGCGGACGGCGTGCGCATCCTGGGCCCGGTATCGCTGCAGGTCGCGCCGGGAACGCTGATCGCATTGATGGGCGCGAGCGGTTCGGGCAAGTCAACGCTCATGCGCGTGCTCTCGGGTGTCACCCGCCCGACCGCCGGCGCTGCGGATTGGGGGGGCGAGACCGCGGTGGCTGCCGTCCACGCCTTGGGCTATGTGCCTCAACGTGAGAGCGTGCATGACCGGCTCACCGTCCATGAGGCCATGAGCTACGCCGCATCGTTGCGCCTGCAGCCGGGCGCGCCGGTTGCCGAGCTGGTGGCCTCGACCCTGTCCGAGCTCGGGTTGATCGAACAGGCCGACCGGCTGATCAAGAACCTCTCCGGAGGCGAGCGCCGACGCGCGGCCTGTGGCGTGGAGCTCGTGGGGGACCCGCCGGTGCTTCTGCTCGATGAGCCCACCAGCGGTCTGGACGTGGTGCTCGAGCGGCGGCTGATGTTGACGTTCCGCAAGCTGGCTGACCAGGGACGCGTGGTGATCGTGGCGACTCATGCCGCTTCGAGCCTCGATCTCTGTGACGAGGTCATCTACATGCAGTCAGGCCGGGTCGCGTGGCATGGCGGACCCGGGGAAGCTCAGGAGAACCTGGCCAGGGTGGTGACGGATCTGGGCCAGGGAGAGCGTCTGGAAACCGCACCGCCGATGCCTCCCGCCGGCTCCTTGACGACGACGCCGGTATCCGTCCCGCAGCCCGGCGGGGCCTTTGCTCCGGCAGCGCCGGTACGCGAGGTCGCTGTGGCGACGGAGTTCCCGCCGCGGCGGCCGTTCGCCTTCGAGGTGCAGGTCCTCGCCTCTCGCTACGTGCGCACGGTGGTCCGCGACCGGCGCGCCCTCGTGCTGCTGGTCGGTCAGGCGCCGATTCTCGGCCTGCTGATCGCGGTGATCTTCCACGCCGGCGTGCTGTCCTCGCCGGCCTCGCCGATCGCCGCCATCGAACTCGTCTTCCTGCTCATGACCAGCTCAATCTGGATCGGGGTGACCTCCTCCACCCGCGAGGTGGTCAAGGAGCGCGGATTGGTGGAGAGGGAATTCGATGTCGGGGTCCGCCTCGACGCCTACGTGGCGTCCAAGGCGCTGGTCCTGTTCACGCTCAACCTGGTTCAGGCAGTGCTGCTGGTCGTGGTCGTGGTGGCGCTGCAGCCTCTGGGCGTCGGCGGCAGGGGTGTCGATCAGCTGTTCGTACTGGCCGTGTTGACGGCATGGGCCGCCACGAGTCTCGGACTCGCGGTGTCCTGTCTGGCCCGGACGACCGACCAGGCCGCCGGGGCCGTCCCGCTGCTGCTGATGCCCCAGCTCCTGCTCGCCGGAGGTCTGATACCGCTGGCGCAGATGCCCGCGGCGATCTCGGCTCTCGCCAACGTCGTGTTCGCCCGCTGGTCCTACGCCGGCATGGCGGCGGCGGCTCAGGTCGGCAGTCGACTCAACCAGGCCGCCTACCCCGGCAACCTCGGCTACGCGAGCAGCTTCTTCACCCTTCGCTTCGGAGCTGCCGTCGCGGTCCTCGGGGGTTTCTCGCTCGCCGGGCTGATCGTCGCGGTGCTCTGCCTGATGCGCCGCGCGCCGGTTTCCTGAGCCGCAGGTCATGTAGACGGATCTCGCCCCACGAGCGCGCTACGCTGACAGGGTCAGATAGCGAGGGCAACCAGAGGGCGAGACCTTCATCTGAACGTCCCCTTCGCAGCGAAAGCCGCCTGATCTTCTGATGGCCGAGAGTCCACCTACGGGTGGGCTTTCCGCGTTAACCCGTCCAGTAGGCGATCCGGCGTTGCGCCTGGGCGTGCCGGCGGCTCAGGGCAGGATGTCGGTCAGCGTCGCCGTGAACCGCTCGCCCGACTCCTCGAGTTCGCCCTCGATGTGCAGGCGCGCCGGGCCGGTCTCGGTCCATAGGTCAAAGAAGTAGGCCCAGCCCGGCAGCTCGGGATCGTCGGACTTCGCGATCGCCTCGACCCGGTAGACCTCGCGCGGCGGCAGCACCAGCGACTCGGGGCAGTCGTCCTCGATACGGCGGTGCATGTCCTCAATCCTGAGCCGATCGCCAGAGATGACGCTGAGCTCCTCATAGTCGCCGTCCACGACGAGGCCGACGACGCCCTCCAGTGCCCGGTACATGGGCTCGGGCATCAGCTCGAGCGTCTCACCAGTCTCTCCCTGTGCAGCCAGCTCGTCGCTCGGCCTCAGACCGAGCCGGCCGTAGAAGTAGTCCTCGCACGCCGCGCGCGCCTGGCGGCGAACGCTCTTGGCCACACCCGCGGCGCCGAGGGCGAAGTCCGCGGCAGCGATCGCCTCCTCGAGCGTTCCGTGGCGGCGGGTCAGCTGCGCGGTGATCGCGCGGCCGTGCTCGGTGTCGCGCGCCATCGATGAGCCATCCAACAGAATCGAGGGAGCGTCGTGGCGGTTGTAGCCCGTGCAGCCGCGCACCGCAGAGTGAAGGACGATGAGATGATCGCCCATTACGCCCGCGCGGATGTTGGGTTTCCGAGCGTCATCCCGATTCGCCGGCTCGCCGAACGCGTGGTGATAGTGCGGCCACGCCTGTGCATCCTAGGTGGGCACTGGTATTCGTCGCCCACGTCGGAGCTGGCGGGGCCACAGATTGCCGAAAGCGCGTCCCCGTGGATCGGGCTGAGGCATCCTGCGGGCCGACCTCTGCACCCTGTCCGGCCCCGGCGGGCAAGCCCCGACCACGCGACGGAGACCCCGCCGCCTGGTGGTTACTGCGCGGCTCGACTCCGCTGAGCGTCGCTGGCAGCGGCCACGGCGGTGTTGGCGTCCCACAGGATCGCGGTGATCTGGGCGATCATCTGCAGACGCTGGCGCAGGTCGACGGGCTGGAAATGCTCCCCGTCGACGCGCTCCCGGTAGTCATTCAGGCCCAGCAGACAGTCGCGCAGCTCGTCTTCGGAGAGCTGGATGATCGCGTGAGCGCCAGAGGTCGCGAGAGGCGCGAAGCGCTCGACAAACTCCGTCTGCTGTCGGAGCGCCAGTACGTCCTCGATGCGCGCGGTCGAATGCCAACGCCGACGGTCAAGCTGCTCGGACAGCGCGATGAAGATCGCACGGCCGGCTTCGGCGGTGACCGCAGCGGTGATCGACACCGGACGCGTTGCGTCGTCGGCACGCACTTCGAGGATCTGGATGGGATCTTGCGGCATGAGTCGGTTTCGACGGAACTCCTTCCTGCACCCTAGTCGGCAGCCGCGTCGTCAAGCCTGAGCTCCGGTAGTTGCGGGCCGCGGCCCGCAAGACGAGGCCACGACCGTCCCGCGGCAGCGCGGCGAAGCCTTCCCGATCTGCTGCCCGGTTCTGCTGCCCGATCGTAAACGCTCGGTGATCCGGCTCATTCTGGCGGTGTACGCAGGTCTGGCCCGACGGCCCACTGCCTGAGGGCATCGACAATTGGTGCGCTTTGAGCATTTCGGTGGCTGCTACTGGAGGGCGGTCGAGCGCGATGGGAACTCTCGAC
>CAXTTD010000011.1:7800-19490 GCA_964246945.1 uncultured Solirubrobacteraceae bacterium
GTTGCTCGGCTGTATCGGGTTTGGGGAGATGCGGTGAACGCATCGCGACTGCCTTGCGGCTACGCATAGGGACTTGTAGCGTGCGCGAACGTGACCGATCTCCTCAACCGCCGGTCTTTTCTGAGGGTCGGAGCGGCCACGGTCGGCGTAGCCGCGATGTCCTCTGGCCTGCCGGCGTGGGCTCGGCCGCTTGCCAGCGCGGCTACCGGGCTGCGCAGGCCCGACTCGCTGCCGTTTCCCCACCGCCGGGCGGGAACGCCTGATCCCGAGCTTGACCGCATCGACCACGTCGTCGTGCTGATGATGGAGAACCATTCCTTTGACAACATCCTCGGAATGGTGCCCCATCAGGTGCCGGGCCGGTCGCAGGTGGATGGCCTCACCGTGCGCAGGGGGCGCGTCACGAATTGGAATCCCGACGCTAGCGGTCAGAAGGTGTACGGGAGCCTTGCGCCGTCGCCGTGCCAGAACGGCAAGGGGCAGGGCGCCGCGCACGCTCAGGCGGTCGGTCAGGACTGGGACAAGTCTCATGCGCAGTACGACGGCGGATTGAACAACGGGTTCGTCAAGGCGTCCGGGCCGACGACGATGTGGCATTGGGACGAGAGCTACCTTCCGTTCTCCTACTCGCTGGCCGGGTCCTTCCCTGTGGGCGAGCGGTACTTCTGCTCGTTGCTGGGACAGACCGACCCCAATCGCCGCTTCGTGTGGACCGCCACGTCCTCCGGGTATGTGAACGACGACGCCGACATGTACTCGGTGAAGCCCGTGAACGGGTCGATCTTCGATCGGCTTGAGCAGCACGGGATCTCCTGGGCCGACTACTACTTCTCCACGGGAGGTCCGAGCATCGCGTTGGTGCCCGGGATCATCACGCCCGAACGTGCGAAGCAGAACCTGTTTGAGATCGATCAGTTCTACGCCGACGCCGCGAGCGGACATCTGCGCTCCTACACGTTCCTCGAGCCCGACTACGGCAAGGGTGACGAGGAGAATCCGCAGGATGTCCAGGTCGGCGAGGAGTTCATCGCGAAGGTCGTCAGGGCGGTGATGCACTCCCCGAAGTGGGACAGGACGGTTCTGTTCATTAACTACGACGAGCACGGCGGCTACTACGATCACGTGCCGCCCCCTCGAGCGATCGCACCGGACTCCACCCCCGTGGTCACTACACCCGACGACGAGGCGGGCGGCGTTCCGCTGGTCCCCGGCGGCTTCAACCGCTACGGGTTCCGCGTGCCGCTTTTCGTGATCTCGCCGTGGGCGAAGGCGAACTACGTTTCACAGATCGTCCAGGACCACACCTCGATCGATGCTTTCATCGAGCGCAAGTGGAACCTGCCGGCGATGACCTATCGCGACGCGAACGCGCACCCGATGACCGACTACTTCGACTTCACGGCGCCAGCGTTCAAGGAGCCTCCGAAGCTCGCGACGCCGCCGACGCTGACCAGGGGATTGGCCGAGTGCACACGGCTCGGCTACAGCCCTCCGCTGCCCTGATACGGGCGACGAAACGGGGTGTCTGAGCACGTCATGGGCCGCTCGGGATGGGTTCGCGTCGTCGCCCTTGGGTGCTGCCTGTGCGTCGTCGGTGGCGCGTCCGCGCACCTCGCGTCAGCGGAGACGACGGCGACGCACGCGAGCCTACCGACGTACGTGGTGCCGGTCGTGGTGGGTCAGCTTCAGCTTCCGATCCGCGCCTTTCGGGGTTACGTCGGGCAGCGCTTGACCAGGCTCGACGCCCAACTCGACACGCTGCTCGCCGCCGAGCACGCCGGCGATCTGACGGCGGCGCAGGCCGACTGGCTTCCGGCCCACCTGAGCTGGCTGGAGATCGGCGAGGATGACAAGGCCTACAGCGCGTTCGGCGGGCTCGGCCGTGAGATCGACGGCTTGGCGGCAGGCCTGGTCGGCGGCACGGCCAGTCCGCAGTTCACGGGGTTTCATAAGATCGAGTACGACCTGTGGATGATGCGTGACACATCTGCCGCGGCGACCGACACCATCCACCTGCAGAGTTTCCTGGCCCAGATCCCGAAGGCCGGCCTTGCGCGATGGTTTCCCGGCACGGCCCACGCGCTGTCGGGGTGGGTGCTGCGCTGCCACGAGATCCTCGAGGACGCGGGACGCGACACGCTGACCGGTGACGACGACTACGGCAGCGGCACCGACGTCGCCTCGATCACGGCCGACGTCACAGCGACCCGCGAGATTTTGACCCTGCTCGCCCCCGTCATCAACGCGCGTGCGCCCGGTGTCCTCAAAGCCGCACGCCGTCGGCTCGCGCAGGTGGTCGCGGCCGCCGACTCGACGATCCTCGACGGCCACTGGGTCGGGATCTCACAGCTGCTGATCCGGCAACGCGAGACGCTCGATGCCGCCGTCGGCTCAGCGCTCGAGACCCTCGCGCCGATCTCCGAGATCATCCGCGTGGCGGGCGGCGCCACGTGAGCGTCGACCGCCGCCAATTCCTGAAACGTTCCACGGCGGCGGCGGCGGGCGCGCTGGGCGGAAGCATCGCGGTTCGCGCATCGGTCGCATCCGCCGCAGACCGACGTACCCGGCCGGCAGACACGGATCGCCTCGAGGCCGACGGGCCGCTGCAGTATGCGGTCCAGTCAGATCCCGCGGCGCGTCTGACGGCGATCCCGTTCCACGGCACCCACCAGGCCGGAATCATCAACCCACCGCCGCCGGCGGCGTGCTTCGCCGCTTGCGACGTGACCGCGACGACCCGGTCCGGGCTTACGCGACTGCTGCGGACGATCACCGATCGCTGCCGATTCCTCACTGCCGGCGGCACCCCCGTTGACCTGGGCGTGGTCGCTCCCCCATCCGACAGCGGCATGCTCGGCGAGGTGGTCGTTCCCGACGGGCTGACGGTGACCGCCGGCGTCGGCGCCAGCCTGTTCGACGGTCGTTTCGGACTGGCGTCTCGCCGGCCCCGGCACCTGACCGAGATGGTGTCATTCCCCAACGACGACCTTGATCCGACCCAGACCGGCGGCGACCTGCTGCTGCAGATCTGCGCGGGCAGCCAGGACACGGTGGTGCACGCCCTCCGCGACATCGCCAAGCACACCCGGGGCGGCATGCAGATCCGGTGGCGCATCGACGGATACGTCTCGCCGCCGCGACCAACGGGGGTCCCCCGCAACTCCTTTGGCTTCAAGGACGGCATCGCCAACCCCGACGTGTCCGATCCGGCCGTCGCCCGACGGCTGTTGTGGGTGTCAGAGGGAGTCGGGGAGCCGCCGTGGGCAATCGGTGGCTCCTATCACGTCATCCGCCTGATCCGCATGTACATCGAGTTCTGGGACCGGGTCTCCCTGCAGGAACAGCAGCAGATGATCGGCCGTTACCGCGGCAACGGCGCCCCACTCGGCCAGCGCACCGAGGCGGACATCCCCGCCTATGCGGTCGACCCGGCCAACCACCACGTCCCGCTGACCGCTCACATCCGCCTCTCGAATCCGCGCACGAAGAGCACCGAGGACAGCCGCATCTTTCGCCGCGGTTACAACTACGACCGCGGTCTCGACCTCGCAGGCGACCTAGACGTCGGCCTGATCTTCAACTGCTTTCAGCAGAACCTGGTCCGTCAGTTCGAGGCCAATCAGAACCGGCTTGCCAACGAGCCGATGGCCGACTACATCGAGCCCTTCGGCGGCGGCTATTTCTTCGCGCTCCCCGGCGTCCGCGATCACACCGACTGGCTGGGCCGCACGCTGCTGACGACGTGAACCGCTGATCCGTGTGACGGACTGGACGCCGGTCTGGGTCCATCGGAATGCATCGAGATCGGGGCTATAGACCACGGCATGATCTGAATCAACAGCCGGCTGGCGTGGGTGCCGGGGCCGCTGTGCATATGCAGTTGGAGGCTTCCTGCATACCATTACGCCCGCCCTCCTTCCGGCGATCTGCGAGAGCCCGCGATCAGGCTCTCGCGCACCTCCCCTCCGGCCGATCATCGCCACGCTGCATGGCCAGCAATCGCCGCGCTACCGCACAAGCTCAATAAGTTGTTGTCGCCCTGATTGGGCTGCCCGCCGTCATCCCGACCGTCCGCAGTTTGCGTCGCCGCTGCTGAGCGTTCCCGGCCAGACCGACCCGCACTGCCGCGCCACCACACTCCGGATGCCCGGCCGGTGGCCGTGGGAATCGGCGGTCTTCGTCGCGCTCTAGCAACTACGCGCCACTGCCAGCATTCACCCGCCGACGGTCGCACGCGACAACTAACGACCCCGGATCCCGGATCCTGAGCCCCGGGCTACCGGAACGGCCACCGATCAGCCCGCCGCGGCGGTCTCCACTGGCCCCATCCATCACAAGCGACCCCCGCATGCCGCCGACGGACCCCGCCGCCACCCACGAGCCGGGCAGAACCTAACGATCAACCGTCACTGCCACAGCCGCAGCCATAAGATTTTGGATCGAGGCAAAGGCGTAGGGCCAGCGTGGGGCATCCAACGGCCCCGGCCCGGCTCAGACGCGCGCGGCGTCCGGTCCGGGCCGGAGAATGTCTCTGGATAGGGAACGAGCGCTAGCTCAGACCCTTGACCGCCGACTTGTCGCCGTTCAGGACCGCCTGGGGCAGCGGCGCGAAGTCCAGCGAGGGACCCGTGCGCTGACCGGTGGTGATCGCGTAGTCGATGAAATCCTTCAGTAGCGATACCTGCGAGTTGCCGCTCTTGGGGACGATGGCGTAGGTGAAGGTCGAGATCGGGTAGGCGACCTTGGCCTTCTTGGACGGATCGACGATGTGCAGCGGGTCGCCTGCCCTGTAGCGGTTGACCTGCGCGGCAGCGTTGGCGATGTTCGACAGGTTGGGGTACTCGTAGTTACCCGCTTGGTTCTCCACCGCGGCTGCTGGGAGGTTGTCGGCGATCAGGTAGGAGACCGCGACGTAGGCGATGCCGCCCTTTGTCGACTGCAGCAGCGCGGCCACACCGGAGTTGCCCTTGGCCGCGATGCCGTGAGGGAAGTTCACCGAGGTCGCGTAGTTGACCCGATGCGCCCACGTCTGGGAGACGTCGGTGAGGTAGTTGGTGAACGCATAAGTGTCGCCGGAGCCGTCCGAGCGATAGATCGGAGTGATGGCCAAGTTGGGCAGACGCACATGCCGGTTGCTCTTCTTGATCACCGACGAGTCCCAGTTGGTGATCTGGCCGAGGTAGATCCGGGCGATGTCAGAGCCGGTGAGGTGCAGCTTGGAACCGACACCGGGCACGTTGTAGCCGACGCCGGTCGCGGTGAGAGCCCACGGGATCTCGGTGCAGCCGTGGCAGGCGCTTGCCTGCGTCGGGGTCAACGGCGCGTCGGAGGCACCGAACCCGACGATCCGCTGGGAGATGTCGGTGATACCAGTACCCGAGCCGACAGCGCTGTAGCTGACGGTGTCGCCGTACTTGCTATCGAAGCCCTGTGCCCACTCGGCCTCGAAGGGGGCGACGAGTGTCGAGCCAGCGCCCGTGAGGGTCAGCCCGGACGCCATTGCGTTGGACGCGAGTCCACCGAAGCCGACCGCGGACGCGGCGACGGCCGCGGCGGAAATCAGATGACGACGAGAGAAGGCAAAGCCTTTCAAGGTGGTTAGCCCTTTCAGTGAGAGAGTGGGATGCGCTGCAGCCGTCCGGCCGACGGTGTGCGGCGCATCGCAAGGATGAAAGGGGCCGCCCCTGGAATTGTTGGCGACTTGTGACCGTTACTTCTCCATCTTGTGACTGCGGTACCGGAGAGCGCGGGCTGCGAGCTGTCCTTTCTAGGCTGCCGCGGGCCATGTCCTTGCGAGCCTCCCTGTCCGAGACCTGCGCCGCGCGAGCGCGGCCGCGCCTCGAGGGGTCCACAGGCGACCGTCTCCTGCGCGCCCTATGCATCTTCGGGGCGCTCGTGGCGGGCGCCACGCTGATCGCGGTCATCTACCAGATCGTCAACGGCTCCTCCCCAGCGCTGTCCAGGTACGGCCTAGGGTTCCTCGTCCACACTACGTGGGCGCCGAACCTCTTGCAGTTCGGCGCGCTGCCGATGCTGATCGGAACTGGGGCCATCTCGGCGATCGCGCTGGTGATCTCGGTCCCGGTGTCGCTGGCGATCGCGGTCTATCTGAGCATGCTCGCCCCCAAGGCGGTCCGCGCCGTGGTGGGTCCGCTGATCGAGATGCTGGCCGCGATTCCGTCGGTCATCCTGGGGTTCTGGGGGATCATCTTCCTCGCCCCGTTCATCCAGAAGACGATCGAGCCCGCGCTGCACAGTGTGCTGGGCTTCCTACCGATCTTCGGGCCCGTGCAGACGACCGGCCTGTCGGTGCTCACCGGCGGGCTCATCGTCACGATCATGGTCGTCCCGATCATCGCCTCACTGTCGCGCGACCTGTTCCTCAGCGTCCCCCAGGAGCTCAAGGACGGCGCTGAGGCGCTCGGCGCCACCCAGTGGGAGGTGATCCGCGGCGTCGTGCTGCCCACGACGTTCTCCGGGGTGTCGGCCGCGGTGATGCTCGGACTTGGTCGCGCGCTGGGGGAGGCGATCGCGGTCGCATCGGTGATCGGAGGCGGCTCGGTCGCCCACCTCTCGGTGTTTGAGCCCGGTAACACCCTCGCCGCGCGGATCGCCTTGGAGATCCAATACATCGAGAACCCCCAGCAGCGCGCCTCACTGTTCTATCTCGCGCTTATCCTGCTCGCGATGGGCCTTGTCGTCAACGTCCTCGCCCGCACCATCGGTCGCCGCTATGACATCCATCGCACCCTCGCCTGACGCTGAGGCCCCGCGCGCGTTCGACCCGAGCGCGCCGCTAGTGGCGACGGGCAATCTGCGCCGCCGGCAGTTCGTCAGCCGCGTGGTGCAGAGCGGGGCGATCGGCTCGGCGCTCGCCGGCGTCGCGGTGCTCGTGATCGTCATCTACGCGGTCGTGGACCGCGGCGCCCGGGCGCTAAAGCTCGGTTTCTTTATCCACAATCCACCGCTCACCGGCGGGGTCGGCGGGGGCATCGCCGACGCGATCGTCGGCAGCGCCCTGATCGTCGCCATTGGCGCGGCGATCGCGGTGCCGCTGGGCGTGCTGTGTGCGCTGTACCTGGTCGAGTTTGCCGGGCCGCGGTCGCGCTCGGGAAAGGCACTGCGACTGACCCTGGACATGATGCAGGGCCTTCCCTCGGTGGTGATCGGCCTGTTCATCCTCGGCCTCGTCGTCGAGACCGAGCATGCGGACTCGGGCTTCGCCGGGTCACTCGCGCTTGCGATCGTCATGCTGCCGTTGATCGCCCGCACCACCCAGGAGGTGCTGCTGACGATCCCGCAGGGCCTGCGTGACGCCTCCGACGCACTCGGCGTCGACCGCTGGCGATCGGTGCTCACCGTGATCCTGCCGAGCGCGCTCAGCGGGATCGTCACCGGTAGCATCCTCGCCGTCGCCCGTGCCGCCGGGGAGACTGCGCCGCTGTTGATCGTGGACAGCGTCTACCTGAACAGGACGACTCTGCAGCCGTTCGGACATGGGGTCCCGAACATCCCGGTGCTCATCTTCAACGCCGCGGAGTCCCCCAACCCCGACGGCCTGACGACTGCCTGGGGCGCGGCGCTGGTGCTGCTCGTCCTGATCTTGATCGCAAACATCGGCGCCCGTTTGCTGCTGGCGCGCAACCGTAGGAGAATGGGACTGTGACCTCGCTCGACCAGCCAGACCAGGCCGTCGCCCCCCGGCGACGACTTCGCGGCCAGCCGGCCGCGCCGATCGCCGCCGCGCTACCGCAGTTCAACGGCGCGGCGTCCGCTCCCCCCCGCAAGCCCGTCTTCGACATCCGCGAGATGTCGGTCTATTACGGCTCCAAGTGCGCGCTTGCGCGGGTGTCTATGGGGATCCAGCGCAACCTCGTCACCGCGGTGATCGGTCCGTCGGGGTGCGGCAAGTCGACCTTCATCCGCTCGCTGAACCGGATGAACGACACGATCCCGGGATTCCGCGTCGAGGGCCAGATCCTCTATCACGGCCACGACGTCTACGCCAAGGCGACCAACCGCGTCGAGGTGCGCCGCCGGATCGGCATGGTCTTTCAGAAGCCCAACCCGTTTCCCAAGTCCATCTACGACAACGTCGCGTGGGCGCCGCGCAACCTCGGCCTGCGCGAGAACATGGATGAGCGGGTGGAGCGCGCCCTGCGCGACGCCGCGATCTGGGACGAAGTCAAGGACCGCCTGAAGTCAAGCGCGCTGTCGCTGTCGGGCGGTCAGCAGCAGCGCCTGTGCATCGCCCGCTCGATCGCGGTCGAGCCCGACGTGCTGCTGCTCGACGAGCCGGCTTCGGCGCTTGACCCGGTCGCCACGGCCTCGATCGAGGAGCTGCTGCACCGCCTCAAGCATCGCTACACGATCGTGATCGTCACCCACAACATGCAGCAGGCGGCACGAGTCGCCGACCACACCGCGTTCTTCTCGCTGGATCTCGCCGACCGGATCGGCACGCTGGTGGAGTACGCCGGCACCGACACGATCTTCGGCAACCCGGTCGACACGCGCACGCGCGACTACGTGACGGGCCGCTTCGGCTGACCGGAAGCGTGACCCCCGTGGCCGCCCGCGCGCGTGGGGCCAACCGGCGCCCCTTGTCGGCGCGCGTGGCGTTCAGACTGGGCTCAGCGAGCGTCCGTGCCGACTGCGTCGGCAGAGGCGTCGGCCATCAGCGGTCGGCCGCACTGCCAACAGAACGAGGCGCCGGTGCTGTGCGGTGAGCCGCAGCCGGCGCAGACGCCCGCCACCGACGTCTCCTCAAGGCGCAGGATCCGCTCGACCTCCTGCAGCTCGGCGTCGGCCGCCTGCAGGTCGGCGGCTCGGCTGACGATCACGTCGATCCGGATCTGGTCGCGAGCCGCCATCTCATAGACCAGCCCGCCGAGATCCCACTGTAGCTCGGCGACCTTCGCGTTGAGCTGGTCACGGCGGCGGGCGATGTCAAACGTGCGGTCGTCGGTGAGCTGCGTACGCGAGGTCAGCGGCGGGGCGGGGGCGCCGTCCCCGCCGGGCGTCCGCGACGTATCGGGGGTGCGATGTGACTGCGGCATTTGGATCGCGGTCACTGTCCGAAAAACGAGCCGGTGAACTTGTGGGTCTTCTTGCTGTACCCCTTACCAGTTCCGGTCGAGCCGACGGTAACCGTCGCGGGTGGGGTGCTCTTGCCCCCGAGCACCTTGGCGGCGGCGCCCGACTCCGCGGCCGCCGTCTTCTTAGTGACTCTGGGGGTAGCCTTTTTGGGCTTCAGCTTCCCCGTGGCCGCCTTCTTCGACGAGCCGTGCCGAGCCGTCGTGTGGGCCGAACCTGTCGCTGACGTTGGGCGTGAGACTGCGGTGTTGTACGCTGAGCGGCCGCCGGTGGTGATGATCCGGACCGGCGCGGAGGCCACCGTCCGCGTCCCGGACCCTGCGGTGTTGTGGCCGATGAGCACGCCTACGAGCATCGCCAACAGCAACGTGGCCACTCCGGCGACCAGCGTCGTACCCGAGGCGAACCGCCTCCCGTCGGGGGCGGGACGGGCAGCAGCGGTTTCGACCGTCTGCACCTCGCGGGACGTCTGGGGCAGGGAGAAGCGCGGCGCACCGCGACGTTCACCACAGACCACGCAGTAACGCTGGTCGCTGGAGAGGGGGGCACCGCAGTTCACGCAGCGATCGCCGACCGCGCCGGAGACCAGTGTCTCGAATGGCGCTACGTTCCCGACGGAACGCCGCGCCTCACTCTGTACGTCGTGGCGGCCCGAATCTGAGTCGTGAGGCCCGATGGTCATCAAGCAGCTACGGTACGTGCCGGCTTTCAATTGGATGTGTCTGGTTTGTGAAGCTCGGGCGCCGCGCGCCCGAATATCCCGAGATCTTCACACCCACCGAGGCCCGTCGAGAGAAACTCGGTTGTTGTGATGATCTCGCCTGACGAGCCGACGAACCCCGCAGACCGGTGCGCCGAATGCGCCCGCCCGCTGGCGCACGACCAGCGCTACTGTGTCGTCTGCGGCACCCGCCGGTCCGCGCTCCCGACTCGCGTCGCCGTCGCCCTCGACGATCTCGCCGACCCACCCCGCCCGGTCGCCGGCCCCCCCGCTGCCGCCGCGGTCCCGGAGCCCGCTGCCGACCACGTCGGGCACCTCATCCCACTGGCGAGGGCCGCCGCGATCTCGATCCTGCTCATGCTGGGGTTCGGAAGCGTGATCGGCGCCGCCACCACCCCAGGCGGCATCACGAGCCTTGCCAGCACGATCGTCCTCGCCCTCTCCCCGTCAGGCCATTCGGTGCCGACCCGGGTCGCGGCGGTCACCCCGACCGGGGGTGCCGGCTCCAGCGGCAGCGGCAGCAGTGGTGGCGGTGGCTCGCTCGCGGCCGTAACCACCCAAGCCCAGCGCACCGTGACCATCTCCGCCTCCTCCCCGTCGGCTGCGCCGCCGACCGCCGCCCCGTCCCCCACGCCCCCCCCCCCCGGCGGCCGCCCCCGACGACCTCGGCGACGTCCACCACGACCACCACCCCGAGTACGTCGCTGCCCCCGATCCACCACGTCTGGGAGATCGTCCTCTCCGACCAGGGCTACTCGCAGTCGTTCAGCTCGCCCCGGAGCGATCCCTACCTCGCCAGGACGCTCGCCGATCAGGGCACGCTGATCGGCGACTATGACGCCGTTGCCAACTCCCCGCTGGCCAATGAGGTCGCGCTCATCAGCGGCCAGGGACCGACCGAGCAGACGCTTCAGGACTGCCCGCAGTACACGAATATCTCGCCGGGAAGGATCGGCAAGCACGGCCAGGTCATCGGAATGGGGTGCCTGTACCCTGACCCCGCCGAGACGCTTGGGTCCGAGCTGCAGATCCAGGGATTGACGTGGCGCGCCTACATTCAGGGGATCGGGGAGAAGGCGCAGACCTCGACACCGAAGTCGACCACCAGCGGGACGTCGACGAGCGCTACGGGCACGACCACGGCTCCCGCGACGGCCACGAGCCCGACGACGACGAGCACCGTATCGACGAGCGCCACGACGACGTCTTCAACCTCAGGCTCGGCCACGGCGACGGTGGCGGACACGAGCACCGCGCCCGGCTGCCCCCACCCCGCAGAGGGGGAGACCGATCCCGCTGAGCGGACCCGAGCCGGGAACGTCTATGTCACCTGGAAGAACCCCTGGGTCTACTTCCACTCGGTCCTCGACACCACCACCTGCGCGCAGAATGATGTCGGCCTAGGATCACTGGTGACGAATCTGCGCAAGGAGAGCACGACGCCTGCCTTCTCCTACATCGCCCCGGACCCGTGCGACGACGGCTCGTCGACGCCCTGCCGCGCCAAGGCCAGGTCCGGTCTGAGCCAGGCCGACCGATTCCTGGAGACGGTCGTCCCGGAGATCGAGCGTTCCCCCGCCTACAAGGCCGACGGGCTGATCCTCGTCACCTTCGACGAGGCGCCGCAATCGGGCCCGAACTGGAGCACGGCGAGTTGCTGCGGACAGCCGACGTTCCCCAACCTGCCCTCACCGGCGACCACTGGCACAACGCCCACCACCTCGAACACATCCGCGACCACCGCCACCTCGGGCTCGACGACCACCACCGCGGGCATCTCGGCAGTTCCGAGCACCGCGAGCGCCCCCACGCCGACGAGCACCCTCCCGAGCCCGGCCACGCCCGCCACCGCGCCGCCGGTCCCGCCCACGCC
>CAXTTD010000011.1:19500-21489 GCA_964246945.1 uncultured Solirubrobacteraceae bacterium
TCGTTGACCTCGAGGCTGCCGATGCCGCCGATCGCCGCCTTGCCGACCAGGGCCACGATCCCGGCGCCGCCCAGCACATCCACCCCGACGAACTGCTCGACGACCGCCGGGACCCCCACCACCGGCACGACCCCGACCACAAGCACCACCGCGACGATCGGGACCACGTCCACCACAAACTCGACGGACTGCGCCCCGGTGATCACGGGCGACCCTCCGGGCGGCGGCCAGGTGGGACTGCTCATGATCTCCCCCTACGTAGCGGCGGACAGGACCGACGAGTTCGACATCTACAACCACTTCTCGACCCTCAAGAGCGTCGCCCAGCTACTCGGCGTCACCCCGCCCGGGTACGCCGACGAGTCCGACGTCCCCGCGTTCAGCCCATCACTGTTTCTCACAGCGAAGCGCTGACACTCGGCCACACGGACCCGTCGCAGGCGATGAATTAGTCCTCCTGCGGCCGTGATCACCAAATGTTCACCGCGCGAGACTTCGTACTCGTAACACTTCGCGCGGATACAACGTCACCTCATTCCAGGAGATAGCTTGAAGCGCATCGTGCTCATCGCCGCCGCCGCAGGTCTGTTGACTGCCGGCATCCCAGTCGCCACCGCGGTGGCGACGAAGTCAAGGCCCAGGTCTGTCACCAGGGTGGCGTCAACCCGTGACGCCAAGGCGACGTGCAAGTTCGTTCTCACCACAGTCGCACCGACGGGATCGTCCACGGTCGAGCCCGGGACCGCCAGCGGCGACCAGTACGGCACAACCCGTTGCGACGGCTTGAGTGCCGGAGTCGCCCGAGACGAGTTCTCCACCAGCAACGCTGGTGATCTCACCGGCAAAATCCAGCAATGGTTCCGAGGCGGAACGATCTACGGCACGTTCGACCTCTCGCCGAACGCCGCCAGCGGTCCTCCGACCACGACGTTATTCACGGCGGCGTCTTACACCGGCACCGTGAAGTACACCGGCGCTCAGGGGCTGCTGAAGGGCACGACCGCCACCGGCAAGCTCACCTGTAGCACGACGGACTCCACCCACTACAGCTGCAGCGAGGGCCTAAAGCTCACCCGTCCCACCACGACGTACTGACGAACTCGCTCACGCGAGCGGCACGGGCCCAAGCGGGGCCCGCGCCGGTCCTCGGCAAACCAGCCTCAGTGGCGCCGGCACAGCAGCGCGTAGAAGTCCGCGCAGCAGAAGCGTCGTCTGACGCGAGCACATTCACGGGCCTCGCTACCGACCGCTCGCGTCATGGTCTGCTGCGGCAGTGCGTCGAGCAGGCGGACCCGAACATCAGTCCGCGCACGCTCTCAGCGCCCCGTGTGATGCGGTCCGCGCTGTCCTCATCGCGCGTAGGCCCGGCGCGCCCGCGGTGCGTCCCTCGCCCTCCAGCACGCGTGCAGCACCGGCGAGAGCGTTGGCGAGCGTCGACTGCCTGCTCCGCCGGAGCCGACTATCGCAACCTGCTGCACCCTTGATGTGGCAGAGCGACCGAGACGCGGTCGTCGCCCACGATCGCTTTCGCTGTCGCGTCGAGGCCTGTTCCGACGAGCCCAGAGCAGTCCGTCACAACCAAAGGCACCTACCTGAGCGTCCGATACCAGCGCATCAGGAGCCGCCGCGGCCACGCCATAGCGATCGTCGCGACCGGACACAAGATCCTCACCGCCGCCTACCGCGTCCTGAACCAAGGCGTCCTACCACGAGCTCGACAAGGAATTCTTCTACCGCCGAGACACCGAGAACGCGGACCGGTACCGCCGCCGGCTCATCAAACAGCTCAAACGCCCCGGCCACCGAGTCACCTCGCACCACTCCCGGAGGCCGCCTGACCCAAACGCTGGCTTGACCTCAAGGCTATTCGATTCAGCTTGGGCCGGCGAGCAGTGCGCTTTCTCCGGAACTGATCTCATGATATCCGACCCTTGCTTAGCCCAGGTTTGAGATTCGATGGCCTGCGTCAGCCACACGACCCGAAAGCTC
>CAXTTD010000012.1:0-2727 GCA_964246945.1 uncultured Solirubrobacteraceae bacterium
TGGTACTGGATCATCTCCATGTCCATCAGCCGGGCGCCGATCCGGTAGGCCTGGGAGATGCCGTCCCCGGTGACGATGAGACCGTTGGTGGTCGGGGTGTACGCCTGGCCGGCGCCGCCGGTGGCGAGGATCGTCGACTTGGCGTTGAACACCTGCAGCTCGCCGTCACGCAGGTTCTCGGCGATGGCGCCGATGCAGCGACCGTCGTCGTCCTGGAGCAGGTCGGTGGTGAACCACTCCTCGTAGCGGTCGACCTGGGTGGCGTGCTTCATCAGCTGCTCGTAGAGCACGTGCAGGATTGCGTGGCCGGTGATGTCGGCGACGTAGTAGGTGCGCGCCGCGGAGGCGCCGCCGAACGCGCGCGTCCCGAGGTGACCGGTGGCGTTGCGGTGGAAGGTCACGCCGGCGTGCTCCAGCCACAGGATCTCGTCCGGCGCCTCGCGGCACATCACCTCGATGGCGTCCTGGTCACCCAGGTAGTCCGATCCCTTCACCGTGTCGAACGCGTGGGACTCCCAGGTGTCCTCGGGATTGAGTGCGGCGTTGATGCCGCCGGCGGCCGCGACCGAATGCGACCGCACCGGATGCACCTTGGAGATGATCGCGACGGAGGCACCCGTCTGGGCGGCCGCGAGGGCGGCTCGCTGGCCGGCGAGCCCGGCCCCGATGATCAAGACGTCGTGAGAGGGCACCCCTTCAATATAAGGACCCCACGCTCACCGCGCGTCTGTCGACACGTCACCGCGCGGACGGGAACCCCCGGCGTCCGGGCGCGGACCGGCGCCGTTACACGGCGGCGAGCGCCCGCCGCACCTGCTCGACGGTCACCACGCCGCAGAGCACTCCGCTCCCGTCGACGACGAGCGCCGCCCCGAGGGTGCCGAGCGCCTCGGAGCCGAACAGGTCGGTGATCGGTCGCTCGGCCCCGACCTGCCAGCGGGCGGCGCCCTCGCCCACCAGCGAGCCGATGCGCACCCACCCCTCGCCGGCGTCGAGAGCCGCCTGGGCGTCGGCCTCCCGGGCGATCCCCGCGAAGTGCCCCGCCTCGTCGACGACCGGGAACCATGACCACCGGTAGCGCCAGAAGTGATTCCGCAGCGCCTCGCCGGCCGGCAGGTCGGCGTCGATCGCCACCGGCTGGGTGTCCATGATGTCGGCGACCCGCACCCCCGCCACGCGGTCGTCGAGCGCGCTGCGGGCAACGGCTCCACGCGCCGAGGAGTACAGGATCCAGGCGAGCACCAGGGTGTACAGCCCGCTGAAGCTGCCGACGCCCACGAGCAGGTAGAGCCCGAGGCCGGCCATCAGCAGCGCGAGCAGCTGGCCCAGGCGGGCGGAGGCGAGCGTCGCGCGGCGCCGGTCGCCGGTGATCCGCCACACCGCCGACCGCGCGATCCGCCCGCCGTCGAGCGGCAGCGCGGGCAGCAGGTTGAACGCGAGCAACAGCACGTTGACCGGGATCAGCCAGCTGAGCGCGAGCAGCACGGGGGTGATGTGGATGCCGGCGTCGAGCTTGATCGCCTCTAGCAGCCGGTGCCCGCCGACCAGCGCGAAGTCGATGCCGAGGCAGACTAGGATCACCGCCACCGTGGCCAGCGGGCCCGCGACGGCGATCGTGAAATCCTCGGCGGGCGTCGCCGGCTCGCGGTCCATCTCGGTGAGTCCCCCGAACAGGTAGAGATCGATCTGCGTCACTCCGACACCGCGCCGGCGCGCCTCGAAGGCATGACCGAGCTCGTGCACGATGATCGAGGCGAACAGGGCGAGCACCGCGACCACCGTGGTCACGTAGGCGACGAGATCCGAGGAGTCCAGCGTGTCGCGAAACGGCGCGGAGAGCAGATAGATCATCAGGAACAGCACGATGAACCAGCTCGCGTCGACACCGACCCGGATGCCCGAGACGGTGAAGAGCCGCACCGAGCGCGATCGGCCGAACATGGTGCAATGCTCGCATAGGCAGGACGGACGGGACCGAACTCCGGCGGGCGCCGGACACGGAGGAACGCGATGAGCGCAGCGATGAGCGAACTGAAGGCGAGGCTGGGCCGGGTGGCGGACATCGGCGCCGCGGCCTCGCTGGCCAACTGGGATCAGCAGACCAAGATGCCCTCCCGCGGTGGCCCCGCGCGCGTGAACATGCTCGGCACCCTCGCCGAGATCTCCCATCAGGAGTTCACCGACCCGGAGGTGGGCCGCCTCATCGATCGCGCGCGGCGCGAGCTCGAGGGCACCGCCGCCGGAGCGGATCCCGACTCCGATGAGGTGCGCCTGCTCGCGGTCGCCCGCCGCCGCTACGACAAGGCCGCCCGGGTCCCCGGCGAGCTCGCCGCCGAGATGGCCCGCGCCGCCTCGGCGGGCCAGAACGCCTGGGTGGCCGCCCGCGCGGAGTCCGACTTCGCGGCCTTCGAGCCCTACCTCGCTGAAGGCGTCGAGCTCACCCGTCGCTACGTCGAGTGCTTCCTGGACGATGACGCCTACGCGTGTGCCTACGACGTCGTGCTCGACGACTACGCGCCGGCCACGCCCACCGCCGAGGTGGCCGAGCTGTTCGCGCAGCTGCGCGGCGAGCTCGTGCCGATGATCGCCGAGATCGCTCGCCGGCCGCTCTCCGAGGAGCCGGCGCTCGGTGCGGAGTTCCCCGCGCCGGGGGGGGGGCGGCGCGGGGGGGGGGTGCGGCCGAGGGGGGGGGTGGCGGGGGCGGGGGGGGGGCGGGGCGGCCCCGGG
>CAXTTD010000012.1:2737-20946 GCA_964246945.1 uncultured Solirubrobacteraceae bacterium
CCCGCCCCCGCGCCCTGCCGCGGGCGGGGGGGGGGGTGGCCCCGGCCCCGGGGGGGCGCGGGCGCGTGGGCGAGGTGCTCCACATGATGGGCTTCGAGGAGTCGGGCTGGCGCCTGGACGACACCGTGCACCCGTTCGCGCTGTCGGTGGGCGAGGGTGACGTTCGGCTCACCGCCCGCTTCGAGGACGGGCACTGGCCCACCGGCCTGTACGCCTCCATGCACGAGTGCGGTCACGGGCTCTACGAGGCGGGGATCGCCTCGAGCTTCCGTCGCACGCCGCTGGGCACCATCGACTCGCTGGCGGTGCACGAGTCCCAGAGCCGGCTGTGGGAGAACATGGTCGGCCGCGGGCGGCCGTTCTGCGAGGTGCTCGCCCCCCGTATGGTGACCCTCGGCGGGGGCGCCTTTGACGGCCTCACCCCCGACGGGCTCTATCACGCGGTGAACCGAGTGGCGCCCTCGTTGATCCGCGTCGATGCGGACGAGGCGACCTACGCGCTGCACGTCATCCTGCGCTTCGAGCTCGAGCAGCAGCTCGTCGACGGCACGCTCGCGCCCCGGGACGCCGCGGAGGCGTGGCGGGCCCGTTTCCAGGAGCTACTCGGGATCGCGGTACCCAGCGACGCCGAGGGGGTACTGCAGGACGTGCACTGGGCGGTGGGCCTGTTCGGCTACTTCCCCACCTACGCGCTCGGCAACCTGATTGCCGGGCAGCTGTGGGAGTGTGCGCGCGGCGAGCTCGCCGAACTGGATACGGCGATCGCCGCGGGTGAGCTCGCGCCGCTGCGCGAATGGCTGCGCGAACGGGTCCACCGCCATGGCTCGAAGTACCCGAGCACTGAACTGTTGGAGAGAGAGGCGGGGGGACCGATGACGGTCGCCCCCTTTGTCCGGTACCTGAAGGCGAAGCTCGGCGACGTCTACGGGCTGGACTTCGGCTCGACCACGATGCAAGCGACACACGAAAGCGAGTGACCCGAACTATGAGTGAGACACCCGTCAAGGTGGCGGTCACCGGCGCGGCCGGCGCCATCGGCTACTCCCTGCTCTTCCGGATCGCCTCCGGCCAGATGCTCGGCCCCGACACCCCCGTGAAGCTCTCCCTGCTGGAGATCCCCGCCGCGGTCAAGGCGGCGCAGGGCACCGCGATGGAGCTCGACGACTGCGCCTTCCCGCTGCTGTCCTCGATCGACATCACCGACGATCCGAACGCCGCCTTCGACGGCGTCTCGGTGGCGTTGCTGGTCGGGGCTCGGCCCCGCACCAAGGGAATGGAGCGCGGTGATCTGCTCGAGGCCAACGGCGGCATCTTCAAGCCCCAGGGACAGGCACTGAACGCGCACGCCGCCGCGGACCTCAAGGTGCTGGTCGTCGGCAACCCGGCGAACACCAACGCGCTCATCGCCCAGGCGAACGCCCCCGACATTCCCAAGGAGCGGTTCACCGCGATGGTGCGACTCGACCACAACCGGGCGATCGCCCAGCTCGCAGGTAAGACCGGCGCCGCGGTGAACGAGATCAGCCACATGACGATCTGGGGCAATCACTCGGCCACCCAGTACCCCGACCTGTTCAACGCACAGGTGAACGGCCGCGGCGCCGCCGAGGTGGTCGGCGACCAGGCGTGGGTGGAGGACGACTTCATCCCCACCGTGCAGAAGCGCGGGGCGGCGATCATCGAGGCGCGCGGTTCCTCCAGCGCGGCGTCGGCTGCCAACGCGGCCGTCGATCACGTCCACGACTGGGTGCTCGGCACACCGGACGGCGACTGGGTCTCGATGGGGGTGCCCACCGACGGCAGTTACGGCCTCGCCGAGGGCGTCATCTCGGGCTACCCGTGCACGTGCGCGGGCGGCGAGTACACGATCGTCGAGGGGCTCGACGTGAGCGACTTCTCGCAGGCGAAGATCGACGCGTCGATCGCGGAGCTGAGCGAGGAGCGGGCCGCGGTCTCACAGCTCGGGCTCGGGTCGGCCCGCGCCTGCCGCGCCGGTGCGCCGCCGGGCCCGACCCCGCCGGGCGGGCGCGGCGGTGTGGGGCACGGCCGCGGTGTGGGGGGCACGCCGCGGTGTGGGGGACACGCCAGGTGCGTTGCCGAGGGTCACCGCTTCCCGTCCGCGCCGCGCGACCGAGAGGGTGGACCTCCGGCGTGAAGTCCGGAGCGCACGCCGCCCGCGTGCGCCCGGACGGCGGTCGGGACAGCGCGTCGTCCGTGCGGTTTGGTGGCGCGGTCAGCTCTGCGCGGAGGCGGCGCTCGCCGGGTGCCAGCCCTGACCGTCTCGCTTCACTGTGCCCTCCTCGACGAGCCGCGGCATCACCCGGTACAGGTAATTCGGTTCGATCTTGAGCGACTCGGCAATCTGGGGAATCGTGATGCCGGGCTGTTCGGTGACGATCTTCAGCGCCTGGTTGGCGCGAGTGTTGCCTCCGCGGCGGCCGCGCGGGCGTCCGACGCGACGACCGTTACCGTTGCTGTTGCGGCGCGGGCTGGGGGTGGCGCTGGCGCTGGGACGCCCCGGACCGCGACGCCCGCCGACCAGGGCCGCGCGGGCGGCCTCGAGCTTCTGCACCTCGAGCTTGAGCTCGTCCAGGCGACTGTCGATGTCCTTCACAGTGCTGTCGACAAAGTCGGCCACGTGATTACCTCCGAGATTAAACCGACAAGATAAGTTGGTCCGCACCATACAAGGTGACACGGGCAAGCTGGCGATAGCGTCAGTCAGGCCTCAAGCAACGACTTCAGTCGGCGCAGCGAACTGCGGGCCTCGCGTTCGGAGGTGGCGCCGACGATGAACCGCCCGGCGACGCTGCCCAGCCGTCCACCCGGGGGGTGGAACTCGTTGGTGTACCGAAACGTCGTCCAGCCCGGCTCCTCACTGGAGAGCTCGTAGCGGATCAACGCGTCGGAGTGGGCGGGGCCGCCACCTTCCCAGCGCGCGTGATGAGGCGCGTCGACCTCGGCGAGGCGCCAGTGCACCCGGAAGGTGAGCCCGCGCACCGCCATCGCCTGGTCCATGGTGGCGCCGCGGCGCAGCGGCGGGCGAGGGTAGTTCTCCACCGACTTGTGGATCGTCACCCAGTCGCCCAGCCGGCCCGGGTCCATGATCGTCGTCCACACCCGTTCGATCGGCGCGTGGATGGCGATCTCGTCCTGAACGGTGCTCATCGGCGCTGACCTTAGTGGACCACGTGAATGACCCCGGGCCCGTGGGTGTCAATCCGGCGTCGCGCTCACCGTGCCGCCAGTGGCTCAGAGCTCTCCCAGCCGCGCAGCGCCCGTTCGATCGCGGCGTCGAGGGTGTGCAGTCGCACCCCGAGTGCCGGGGCGGCGAGCTCCCCACTGGCCAGCAGGTCGGTCTCGAGGCTCTGCATCAGCGGCTCGATCAGCCCCAGGTCCTCGCCGGCGATCGCCGCCGCGACCCGGCTGGCCACCGGGGTGAGGCTCAGGCGGGGCAACCCGACGCTCGGGCGGTTCACCAGCATCAGCTCCGCGATTCGCTCGATGAGCTCCCGGTAACTCACGACGTCAGCGCCGGCCGCGTCGAGGACATGGCCGTCGGGCGCGGGAGCCAGCTCAGCGTCGGCGGCGCGGACGAGCATGGCGAGGATGTCGCGCTCGTCGATCGGCGCGGTGCGATGCGCGCCCCACGCGGGAACGGCGAGCACCGGCAGGCGCTCGACGAGGCGCACGAGGAAGCGGAACGAGCGCGAGCGGGTGCCGATCACGATCGACGCCCGCAGCGCGACGGAGTCCGGCACCGCGCCGAGCAGCACCCGCTCGACCGCGAGTCGGCTCTCCAGGTGGGGGGACAGCGGCCCGCCGGGCAGCGGCCCGCCGAGGTAGACGATGCGCCGCGCGCCGGCCGTGCGGGCCGCATCGGCGAATCGCTCGGCGGCTTGCAGCTCGAGGGAGCCGAAGCCCTCCGCGGCCGAGGCGCTCTCCATCGAGTGGATCAGGAAGTAGGCGACCTCGGTGTCCGCGAGCGCCGCGGCGAGGCCCGCACCGGTGACGGCGTCGCCACCGAGCACCGGCACCCCGGTGTCCGCGCGTTCGGGGTGGCGGGCGAAGCCGCGAACCTCGTGGCCCGCGGCGGCGAGCCGCTCGGCGACCAGTGAGCCGACGTACCCGGTGATTCCGGTGACGAGGATCCTCATCGGCGCGCCCACGGCGCCGGCAGCACGTAGCTCGGGTCCAGCGCGTCCGCGCGTCCGGCGCCGGTGAGGGCGAGCGCGGTGTCGAACTCGTCGAGCAGAATCTCGAGCACCCGCCGGGCGCCGGCGCTCCCGTTGACACCGAGGCCCCACAGCAGCGGACGTCCGACCATCACCGCCCGGGCCCCGAGCGCGAGCGCCTTGACGATGTCGGTGCCCCGGCGGATCCCGCCGTCGACGAGCACGTCGATCTCCGCGCCCACCGCCTCGACCACGGCGGGCAGCGCGTCGGCTCCGGAGAGCACCGTGTCGAGCTGGCGCCCACCGTGGTTTGAGACGATCACCCCGGCCGCTCCGTGGGCGGCGGCCCGCCGTGCGTCATCCGCGGTGAGGATGCCCTTCACCAGCATCGGAAGCTCGCTGGTCGATGCGAGCGTCTCGACGTCGGCCCAGGTGAGGCCGGCGTCGATCCGGCCCGAGAAGTCCGCGGGAGCCCGGCCGTGGACCGTTCCGTCGGCGGGCGCGGCGCCGCGGACGTCGAGGCGGAGCTCGCGTTCGCGGCGGCCGAGCACGGGCCGGTCCGCGGTGAGCACGAGCGCCTCGTACCCGTGAGTGGCCGCGGTGGCGAGCAGCTCGCGGGTCACGCCGCGATCGCGGAACACGTACACCTGACACCAGCGACCGCAGTCCGCAACCGCGGCGGCGAGCTCGGCCGGTGAGGTGCTGGCGAGCGTCGACAGGCACAGGGTCGTCCCCGTGGCCTGCGCCGCGCGGGCGATTCCCACCTCGGCCTCGGGGTGGGCGAGAGCGGCGAACGCGGTGGGGGCGACGATCACCGGGTGCGAGCGCCGCCGGCCGAGCACGGTGACGCCCGGGTCGACCTTGGCGACTCCGGTGAGCATCCGCGGCGCGAGCGCGATCCGCGCCCACGCCGCCGGATTGTCGGCGAGCGTCGTCTCCGCGCCGGCGCCCCCGTCGATGTACGCGCGGGCCCGCTCGGTCAGCCCCGCCCGGGCGGCACGCTCGAAGTCGGCGAGGCTCACGGGCTCGGCGGAGGGGGTCGGCATCCTCTCCGCAAAGCTACGGAAATTGCGGCGTCGACCGGTGCACTCCGCGAATACCCCGCACTTTCGGGGGTTTTGCCGGGCGCCGAAGTTCCTGCGTTTTCCGGCAAACCGCCCTCGACCCGTCCCCGCGATCCGCTTTGATGATCCGACTGAGGTCGTGTGAGTGTTCAAGCGGAGGGTGGGTCGGCGGAGCATGGGTCAAGGTGGTCACGGTCGGGTGGGTCGGGTCGCAGCGCGCGAGGCGAGCTGCGAGCGATGCTTCTTTCATCAGAACCAGTTGTGCGCGGTGAGCGGGTCGGGGCCGTGCGCCACGTTTCGCCCCGCGGGTCCCGACGGACTGCGGCCGCCGAGTCAGCTGCGCTTCGTGTTCCGCCAGGAGCGCCGTGAGCAGGTGGCGTGGGCGTTCCCCTCGGCGGATGAGCAGGTCTCGCTGCACGCGTGAGCGCGGGCGCGCCGGGCTCCCCCGGGTGTGACCGGGCTCACGCCCGTAGGCGTGTCGGTCCCGCGTAGAGTCCTCCGTTCACGACAGCGGAGGGTGAGATGCAGGTCACGGTGCTCGGAAAGTCACCGTCATGGCAGGACGCCGCCGGCGCGTGCAGCGGGTACCTGGTGCAGGAGGATGGCTACACGCTGCTGCTCGACTGCGGCAACGGGGTGTTCTCGCGGCTGCGCGAGTTCGTCGACTACGCCGACGTCGACGCGATCCTCATCACTCACCTGCACGCCGATCACTTCTTCGACGTCGTCCCCTACAGCTTCGCGCTCAGCTATGGCGTGCGCAGCGACAGTCCCCATCCGGCGCTCCATGTGCCCCCGGGGGCGCTCGACTGCTTCCGTCGGGTGGGCGGCTGTCTGGGGGACGAGTCGCTCGTGCCGGGCGCGTTCGCGGTGTCGGAGTACGACGGCACGCGGCCGCTGTCACTCGGCCCGTTCGAGGTCCACCTGCGCGAGGTCCCTCACTATGTGCTCACCCATGCGGTGCGGATCACCGCGCCAGGCAGCGGATGCTTCACCTTCGGCGCCGACTGCCGTCCCAACCAGGGGCTCGTCGAGTTCGCCTCCGGTAGCGACCTGTTCTTCGTCGAGGCAACGCTCAGCGCGCCGGAGACGTTCGGCTATCGGGGTCACCTCACGGCGCGGGAGGCCGGCGAGCACGGGCGCGCGGCGCTCGCCGAGCGGCTCGTGCTCACCCACTTCTCCGACGAGCTCGCGTCCGAGCGGGTCGCCGCCGAGGGGTCGGCGGGCTACGGTGCGGCCGTCGAGCTCGCCCACGGGGGCGCCGTATTCACGGTGTAGCGGGCCTTCCCCTATCCTGATCTCGGACCCCATCCACGTCACTCACAAGCCCACCCACGAGGGAGTTCCATGGCATCTCGACGCAAGAAGGTGGCCAAGGCGGTGCCGTTCAGCTCGTCTGACCTCCAGACCATCACCAAGGCAAACCCGTACGTGCAGCGCCTCATCGAGGACCCAGAGCTGCGCGACAACCTCACCACGGTGATCGACTCGAGCAGGAGCGCCTACAACCGGCTGCTCTCCGCCAAGGCTCCGCAGGCCGCGGTGCTCAACGACAAGAAGCTGCACCAGGACGTTTCGAGTGCGGCTGCGGCCGTTCGCGACGCTGCGAACGCGCTCGGCGAGGCCCCGAAGCGCTCGAAGCCCAAGGCGAAGAAGCGCCGCGGCCGCAAGCTGCTGCTGCTGCTCATCGGCGGCGGCGTCGCCCTCGCCGCCTCCGAGGGCCTGCGCTCGAAGGTGCTCGACGCCCTGTTCGGCGCCGAGGAGGAGTTCGAGTACACGCCGCCGGCGCCCCCGACGACGACCCCGCCGGCCAGTCCGGTGACCGCCGCGTAGCCGGCCCCCGGCCGATTGGCGAAGTACCCAGGGCGTCCCGCCGCGGCGGGGCGCCCTGGTTGCGTCCGGAGGTGCCGGAGCTGCCGGAGCTGCCGGGCGCCGGGGACGGGGCGCCCGAGTGGTCGGAGTGCTCAGAGTCCTCGGAGTTGTCCGACTGTCGCACGACGACCGGTGCAGCGCGGACAATGAGCGTGATGAGTGGAGTGACCCGGCGGGATGTCCTCACTGGAGCGGCCGGCGCCGGAGCGGGCGTGCTGCTCGGACCTGGGATCGCGCGGGCCGCCACGCGGGGCGCCGCCGTGCGTGCGCCGGCGTCCGCCGGCTCGGACGCGCTAGCCACCCGCGCGGTGGGCACCCTGCGCGGCGGCGGAGCGGTTCACGAGCTCGTGCTCTCCGTTCCGGCGTGTCTCGCCGCCGTGCGCTGGAGGACCCCCGTGCGGGCGCGCATCGAGCTGCGGGCGCAGCGCCCTGACGGCGAGTGGGGTCCATGGGGGTCGGCGTCGTGCGGTGGGCACGAGGGCGACGGCGTGCGCTCCGCCCAGCCGTTCGGCGAGGGGATCTGGATAAGACGCACGCGGCGGCTGCAGCTGCGCAGCCGCGAGGCCGTGCACGGCGTTGCGGTGGTACTCGTCGCCGCCGACGCCGTGCGCGATCCCGCGACCGACGGGCTCGCTGCCGATCTCTCGCCGAGCGCGCTGCCGCTGGTTGGCCCCGCGCTGCCCGCCGGCCCCGGCCAGCCGCCGATCATCGCCCGCGGCGCGTGGGCGGGGTCAAGTCACCCGCCGGTGGCCGGGCCCGACTACGGGACCATCGAGATGGGCGTCGTGCACCACACCGAGAACCCGAACGGCTACTCGCCGGGCGAGGTCCCGGCGCTGCTGCGTGCGATCTACGAGTTCCACGTCCACGGGCGCGGCTGGTTCGACATCGGCTACAACTTCGTGATCGACAGCTTCGGGCGGATCTGGGAGGCTCGGCAGGGCGGGATCTCCCTGCCGGTGATGGGCGCCCAGGCCGGCGACTGGAACCAGATCTCGTTCGGCGTCGCGATGCTCGGGACCTACTCCGACGTCCTGCCCTCGGCGGCCGCGCTGGACTCCCTGCAACGGCTGCTCGCCTGGAAGCTCGCGCTCAGCGGCGTGCCCGCCACCGGCGAGATCGCGGCGGTGGTCACCCCTGACGGTGTCGCGTGGACCCAGTTCCACGTCGGTGAGCACGTTCGCTTTCCCCGCATCGCCGGGCACCGCCAGGTCGACGCGACCTCGTGCCCAGGCAACGATCTCTACGCTCACCTGCCGGCGCTGCGGGCCCGCGTGGCGACGCTCGCCGGGACGTCGGCGACGCTCGCGGTACAGGCCGGGCTCACGAGCTTCGTGGACGGGCGCACCACGCTCGAGATCACCGGGCGACTGGCGGCGCCGGCGAGCACCGGGGTGCGCGACACCCCGATCCTCATCCAGGAGGTGGTCGGCACCGCCGGCGCGACCCGCACGCTCGCCACGGCGCGCACCGACGCCGGCGGCCGGTGGTCTGCGACGCTCACGCCGGCGGCCGGCATGCTGCTGCGGGCGCTGCACGCGGCGAGGCCGGCGGTCGTCTCCGACCTGTTCTCCGTCGACCAGGCGCCGGCGCCCGGGGTGAACCTGCTGCGGGCGGTTCGCGTGTCCGGGCGGGCCGTCCCCGGGTCCGAGCGGGCCGTCCGCGTGTTCGGGCGCTGAGCGCCGCTCGAGCCCCGGAGCGCCTCGGCGCCCCGGCCACGGGCAAGGTCAGGGGGGGGTGGTGAGTTTCGGGCTCGACCAGGGGGCCCCCAACCGGCGCGCGAGTGCCTCGCCGAGCCCGTCGATCGAGACCCGCTCCTGGGCGAGCGAGTCCCGGTCGCGCACGGTGACCGTGCGGTCCTCGAGTGACTGGTGGTCGACGGTCACCGCCCACGGGGTGCCGATCTCGTCCTGGCGGCGGTAGCGGCGGCCGATCGCGCCGCCGGCGTCGTACTCGGCCTGCAGGGTGCGGCGCAGGTCCCGGTAGATCTCGGTGGCGAGCTCGGGCTGGCCGTCCTTGCGCACGAGCGGCAGCACCGCGACCTTCACCGGGGCGAGCTGGGGGTGCAGCCGCAGCACGGTGCGCGTCTCGCCGTCGATCTCGTCCTCGTCGTAGGCGTCGCACAGGAACGCGAGCATCGCGCGGTCGACGCCCGCCGCCGGCTCGATCACGTGGGGGACGTAGCGCTCGCCGCTCACGGTGTCGACGTACTCGAGCTTCTGGCCCGAGTGGGTCGCGTGCGCGGTGAGATCGAAGTCGCCGCGGTTGGCGACCCCCTCGAGCTCCGACCACTCGCCGAAGAAGCGATACTCGACATCGCTGGTGGCGCTCGAGTAGTGGCTGAGCTCAGCGGCATCGTGCGCGCGCAACCGCACCTGGTCGGGGCGCAGGCCGAGATCGGTCCACCAGGTGAGGCGCCCCTCGAGCCAGTGGTGGTGCCAGCGCTCCGCCTCGGCCGGGGGCACGAAGAACTCCATCTCCATCTGCTCGAACTCGCGGGTGCGGAAGATGAAGCGCTCGGGCGTGATCTCGTTGCGGAACGACTTGCCGATCTGGGCGATTCCGAACGGCGGCTTCTTGCGGCTGAACTGCAGGTAGTTCTTGAAGTTGAGGAAGATCCCCTGGGCGGTCTCGGGCCGCAGGTACACCGTCGCGCCCTCCTCGGCCACCGGGCCCACCGTTGTCTGGAACATCAGGTTGAAGTCCCGCGCGGCGGTGAGATCGCACTGCTCGTCCTCGCCGGGATGCCTGGAGGGCCGCCGCCCGCACGCCGACACGTCGAGCTTGTCCTCGCGGTAGCGGTGCTTGCAGGTGCGGCAATCGATCAGCGGATCGGTGAAGCCCGCGAGGTGACCCGAGGCCTCCCACGTGCGCGGGTGCTGGATGATCGCCGAGTCCAGGGCGACCACGTCGTCGCGTTCCTGCAGCATCGAACGCCACCACTGGGCCTTCACGTTGTTCTTGAGCAGCACGCCGTAGTGGCCGTAGTCGTAGGTGGAGCCGATCCCCCCGTAGATCTCCGAGCTCTGGAACACGAAGCCGCGCCGCTTGCACAGCGAGACGAGCTTCTCCAGGGTGACGGTGTCCTCGGCCATCGGGCGCCGATGCTATCCGGGGGTTCCCGACACCCGATCCGTGGTGCGCTGCCTGGCACTCTCCGGGGCCGAGTGCCAGGACCGTAAAGCTATACTCGTCGACCGATGCCGATCTACGAATACCGGTGCAAAAAGGGCCACACGTTCGACGTGATGCAGCGCTTCAGCGACGACGCGCTCGACACCTGCGAGGTGTGCGGAGCGACCGCCCAGCGCGTCCTGCACGCCCCCGCGGTCCACTTCAAGGGGTCGGGCTTCTACAACACCGACTACGGGACCAAGAAGCGCTCTCGGGAGATGAAGGAGCACAAGGAGAATTCCAAGAAGGAGTCCTCCTCCTCGAGCACGGACTCGAAGTCGTCCTCGGGCTCCGATTCAGGGTCTGGATCGAAGTCGGGCTCCGATTCCGGCGGCGGGGGCGGCAAGAGCTCCGACTCCAGCGGTTCCAGCGGCTCCAGCGACTCCACCAAGGCCAAGACGGCCGACTGACGCGCGGCCGCGGCGTCCGCGAGGAGCGACATCTCGCGGAACCTCGCTACGGCCGGCGCGCGTCCCGGCGAGGGTGGTTCGAACGCCGCCAGCGGTAGCGGAGCGCCGGCGCATTCTCCTCGTTATCGGATGCCGGAGGGCCCACCGGCGTGAAGCCGTGGGCAACGTAGAGCGCTCGCGCGTCGCGGTTGGACACGAACGACCACAGCGACAGCTCGGCGTGACGTGACTGCGCGAACGCGAGCAGCGCTGCGCCGTGGCCGCGTCGCTGCGCCGCCGGCGCGACGTACAGCTGGTCGATCCAGCCGTCGACGAGCACCATCAGCGCCGCCGGTGCTCCGTCCTGCTCGGTAACCCAGATCTCCTCGCCGCCCCGCACGCGCTCGCCGAGCTCTACCTGAGCTCGCGAGCGCGTCGGCCTCCTCCGCGCGGGCCCTTCGGATCCGATGCCTCGCACCCACGGGTGCGCCCCGCCCACGCGTCTGCGCGCTCAGCGGCCGGTCATCAGCCGGCGCACCGAGGCCCGCACGTTCGCCGGGTTGGGCATCAGCACGTCTTCGCCGTTGTAGGTGGAGCCGGTCTCCTTGAGCAGTCGGGCAGGCGCCGTGCCGCCGATCTCGGAGGCGATGAACATCTGCATCAGCGACAGGCCGCCCATGTCGGTCTGGATGACGCCCGGGGCGTCCCACGCCGCCCACGGCAGATGGAAGAACGTATGGGCGGTGAGGAGCTGGGACTTGATCGAGTTGAGGATCTGCTGCTGCGCCGCTTCGCGGTTGAGATCGTCGTAGGCGGCGTTGCACGAGTTCTCACGGGTGCGGGCGAGCACCAGCGCCTGCTGTCCGCTCAGGTGGTGCGTGCCGGGGTTCAGATCCAGGGTGAAGCCGCCGTCGGCGCGGCCGCCGGAGATGTTCGAGCAGATCCGGCCGGTCTTCACGTTCACGCCGCCGATGTCGTTGATGAACTTTGGGAAGTTCGCGAGGTCGATCACGATCAGGTGGTTGATCGTCCGGATCCCGGTGAACTGCTTGATCACCTTCAGGGCCAGAGCCGGCCCGCCGGCCGACCACGCGGCGTTGATCTTCGACTCCCCGACGCCCGGGATGTTCACCAGCGTGTCGCGTGGAATCGACAGGCGCCGGGACACCCCGCCACCGATCCGCCAGAGCATGATCGTGTCGGTGTTCGCGTCCCGTTCGCTGAGCTGCGAGGCGGTGAGCCCGCCTTCCTTGGAGCCCGCGCCGGTGCGCGGGCGGTTGTCGAGGCCGAGGATGAGCACGGTGTTCGCCGAGGTGAGCATCGGCCCGCCACCGGAGAGCTGGGAGCCGGCGCCGGCGGGCAGGTTGCCGCTCCGGGTCTGAGCGCTCACGAAGAACAGGACGACCGACAGCAGCACCCAGGCGACGATCACCGCGAGCACCCAGCGCACGACCCGCCAGGGGGTGATCGGCCGGCCGCGGAACAGCCGGCGCCCGCCGGGCTCGCGCTCGTCGAGACCCGTGCGGGGCCCACCGTCGCGGCCCCCGCCACCGTCGCGCCCCCCACCGTCGCGGCGTCCGTCACCGTCGCGGTCGGAGCGACCGGTCCCCGGCCGCGCGTCGGGAACGACCGACTCCTCCGCGCCGCGCAGCCGCTCCCGCAGCCCCCGTGGAGTAGAGCGGTACAGGGTGTAGGGCCGCTCGGCAGGCTCAGGGCGACCGGACTGACCGGACTGACGGGTGCCCGAGCGATAGACCCGGTAGGGCGGATCCTCCTCGCGTGGGCGGGGGCGTGATTCCGGACGGTTCCCGGATTCGTTGGACATACGGCTCGGCATATAGTGACCACATGGCGGCGCGACGCGTCATCGGCGTCGACCTCGGAGGGACGAAGCTTCTCGGTGGGGTGGTCGATCCCTCTTATCGTGTCCATCATCGGACACAGCGCACGGTCGCCGGCCTGGACCAGCGGTCACTGCTCGAGGTTACCGTCGATGCGGTCGCCGAGTGCCGCGACGCGGCGGGCGGAGAGGTGGCGGCGGTCGGGTTCGGGTTGCCGGTGCTCCTCAATCGTCGCGCCGGCTCCGGACTGGCCGCGATCGGGGTCAACAGTCCGCTGCGCGACGTGCCCTTCGCCGACGTGATGGCCGAGCGGCTCGGCCTCCCGGTGTACATCGACAACGACGGCAACACCTCGGCGCTGGCCGAGCATCGCGCGGGGGCGGCGGTCGGCTGCACGGACGCCATCATCATCACGCTCGGCACCGGAATCGCCGGCGGTCTGATCCTCCGCGACGAGCTGTACCGCGGCGCGTTCGGGGCCGCGGGCGAGCTCGGTCACATGGTGATCGAGCTCGACGGGCCACGCTGCCACGGCAACTGCCCGAACCACGGCTGCGCGGAGGTGTACTGCAGCGGCACGGCGCTCGTGCAGGAGGCCCGGCGGCTCGGCGCGATCCGGCCCGGCTCAGGCCTCGAGCACCTGGCCCGCGAGGCGGCGTTCGCCGGGCCCCTGATCACCGAGCTCGCCCACGATGGCGACTCCGCGGCCCGGGAGGCGATCGAGCTGATCGGCGAGCGCCTCGGCGTCGTCATCGCCAACGTCCTGAACATCTTCAACCCGGAGGTGGTCGTCATCGGCGGTGGGGTGATCGCCGCCGGGGAGCTGCTGCTCGCTCCGGCCCGCGCGGTCGTCGCCCAGCGGGTGTTGCCGGTACTGCGCGAGGCGGCGCCGATCCGTGCTGCCCACTTCGGCGTGGAGGCCGGCATGGTCGGAGCGGCGGTGCTCGCTTACGACGAGATCGCTCGTTCCGCGATCGCCCGAGCGTCGTGAGCGCGCTCGGAGTCCTCCCCGGCCGCGCGGGCCGGCTGGTGGTGTGCCCGACGCCGATCGGCAACCTCGAGGACGTCACCCTGCGGGTGCTCGCCGCGCTGCGCGACGCCGACGTGATCGCGTGCGAGGACACCCGGCGCACCGGGACGCTGCTCGAGCGCTACGCCGTCGAGGGCCCGCGCGTGAGCTATCACGAGCACAACGAGCGGGCGCGCACCGAGGAGCTGGTGGGTCGCATGCGGGCGGGGGAGACGGTGGCGCTCGTCTCCGACGCCGGCATGCCGCTTGTCTCCGACCCCGGCCTCGTGCTCGTGCAGGCCTGCGTCGCGGCGGGGCTCGAGGTCGAGGTGCTGCCCGGGCCCTCGGCGGCCCTGAGTGCGCTGGTGGCCAGCGGTCTCGCCGCCGACCGGTGGCGTTTCGTCGGCTTCCTGCCGCGCAAGCGCGGCGAGCTCGAAGCGGTGCTCGCCTCACCCGAGACGCTTGTCTGCTTCGAGTCCCCGCGGCGGCTCGCAGCCAGCCTCGCGGTGCTCGCGGAGCGCGACGGCACCCGCGAGGTCGCGGTGTGCCGCGAGCTCACCAAGCTCCACGAGGAGGGCGTGCGCGGAACCGCGACGGAGCTCGCCGAGCGGTACGCCGCGCAGACCCCGCGCGGGGAGATCGTGCTCGTGCTCGGCCCGGGCACGGCGGTGGAGGTCGACCTCTCCGGGCCGCTGCAGGCGGTGAGGCGGCTCATCGACGCGGGCGCCAAGCCGCGCATCGCCGCCGGCGTCGTCGCCGAGCTAACCGGCACGAGCGCCAACGCGCTGTACCGCGCGCTCACCGCCGGCCGGGACTGAGCCGCCCCGTCCGCGGCACCCGCCCCATTCGCAGTGCCTGCGGCGGTCGCCGCGTCGTCCAGCGCGCTCGTCTGGGTCCCCGTCTCGCGCGCACTCTGGGCGTTTCGGCGGGCGCTGGGCCCCACAGAGCTCCCGAAGTGCGAGCCTTGGCATTGCGGCATTGCGGCATTGCGGCATTGCGGCATTGCGGCATTGCGGGACTGCGGCACTGCGGTGCGGCCGGCCGGCCGGCCGGGCTCGGGCCTGACACAGCGCCGGGGGGGGGGCGCCCCCCGCCGCCCGCGAGCGAGCCGCGGCGCCAGAAGTCCACGAGCGTGAGCGATAGGCGGAGGTGGCCGGTGCTCCCTCAACGCGGCGCCGAACGAGACCGACGAGCGGGCGCGCGGAGGCGCCCCGCTCAGCCAGATCCGGCGCGGCGGCGCAGGCGCCCGGCCGCCCCGCTGTACACCGGCTCGAGCTGGCGCTGGGCGATGACCGCCGGCGCGGCGACGAGCAGGAAGTTGAACACCCGGTAGGCGAGCACCGCAGCGAGCGCGGGGGCGAGTGGCATCCGCAGCCAGTACAGCGAGTAGGTCATGAGGAACTCGGTGACGCCGGCGCCCCCGAGGGGCAGCGAGCGGCGGGTCGCCGCGTAGCCGGTGCCGTAGGCGATCACGACCTCCAGGGCGCCGGGATCGAGGCCGAACATCCGCAGTGCGCCGTAGAAGGCGAAGATGTCGGCTGCCCAGTACAGGCTGATGCCGAGCCACGCGCCGCGGAACTCGGGTGCGCGCCGGACGAGCACCCGCAGCATCCCCACGCCCTCCAGGCAGCCGGCGAGCGTCCGCAGCCGCCCACCCCAGACCTTGGCGATCCACTCCAGACGGTGGTCGGCGGTGACCCACAGCGCCGCGCCGAAGCCTGCCGGCACGCACAGCGCCCACGGCCACAGCAGCGAGGGCATCACGTCGGCGCCCTGCACGAGCAGGATGATCGACACCACGCAGGCGAGCGGGGCGAGCATCACCCACTCGATCGTGCCCAGGGCAACGACGCGCCGGCGCGCGGAGCCCTCGTCCTCGTCGAGTGCCTGCAGCGCCTGCTTGTCGACCCCAAACCCCCCGGAGAGCGCGAACGGGCCGAAGCCGGCGACCACGATCCGGGCCACGAGCGGCAGCTCGAGCCGGGCGTGGCCGTCAAGGCGGGCGATCGAGCGGTAGGCGAGGATGTAGGCCGGATAGGTGATGAGCTCGGCGCCGGCGAGCAACCCGATCCACCGCGGCTGAATGTGGTCAAACGCGCGGCCGACGGCATCGGCCCCGGTGACCCGCGCGATCAGCAGGACGGCGACGGCCGCGATCGCGGTGGCGATCGCCGAGGTCGCGATCGGGCGGCTACGCAGCGACGACATCACTGCCACCGTACTCGGCGGCTATAAAGCTCCCGTTGAGTTTTTGCTGTGAAGCCGGACCGAGCGCGACCGGCCACCGGTCCGGCTCAGGTGCTCAGCTGAATGCCGCGCGCAGCGATTCCCTGACCGACGCGGTCGACTTCAGCACCGCCGTCGGCTCGTAGCCGCAGTGGGCCATGCAGTTGTCGCAGCGCGGGTCCTTGCCGCGGCCGTAGGCGTCCCAGTCGGTGGTCTCGAGCAGCTCCCGGTAGGTCGAGACGTAGCCGTCGGCCATCAGGTAGCAGGGCTTCTGCCAGCCGAACAGCGAGTAGCTGGGGATCCCCCAGGCGGTGCACTGCAGGTCGACCTTGCCCTCAAGGAAGTCGAGGAATACCGGTGAGTGGTTCAGCCGCCAGCGCTTGCGGCGCCCGCCGGAGAACGCCTCATGGAACAGCTCGCGGGTTTGACGCACCCCGAGGAAATGCTCCTGATCGGGTGCCTTCTCGTAGGCGTAGGCCGGCGAGATCATCATCTGATCGACCTCGAGGTCGTCGTTGAGGAAGTCCAGGACCGAGCGGACCGTCTCCGGAGTGTCGTGGGTGAAGAACGTGGTGTTGGTGGTCACCCGGAAGCCGGCGCCCTTAGCGGCCCGGATCGCGGCCACGGCCTTGTCGAAGACGCCTTCGCGGGACACCGATTCGTCGTGGCGCTCGCGCAGACCGTCCATGTGGATCGCCCACGAGAAGTACGGCGAGGGCTTGAACAGTTCGAGCTTCTTCTCGAGCAGCAGCGCGTTGGTGCACAGGTAGACGAACTTCTTGCGGGCCACGAGCTGACGCACGATCTCATCGATCTCGGGGTGGATGAGCGGCTCACCGCCCGCGATCGAGACCATCGGCGCGCCGCACTCCTCGATCGCGCCGATCGCCTGGTCGACCGGCATCCGGCGGCGCAGCTCGAGCTCGGGGTGCTGGATCTTGCCGCAGCCCTCGCACGCGAGGTTGCACTGGAACAGCGGTTCCAGCTCGACGATCAGCGGGAACTTGTCGTTGCGACGGAGCTTCTGCTCCATCAAATACGCGCCCATGCGGGCGGCCTGCCTTATGGGGACCGGCATGTCAACGACTCCTTTACGGCCTGACCTCAGGCGGCAGCTTGAAATGTGCCTGCTCGGTGGCGACCCGGCACTCGCTCAGGCTAACAGTGCCCAGGCCGCGGACGGCGTGTACGACGCTCTGCACGAGCTCCTCGGGGGCAGACGCGCCGGCGGTGACCCCGAGACGCCGCGTGCCGATGAGCGCCGCGGGCGGGATCTCGCTCGCCTCGCCGACCAGCAGCGCGCCGGCTCCGGCCCGCTGGGCCACCTCCACCAGCCGCCGGGAGTTGGACGAGTTCTCGGCGCCGACGACGAGCACCAGGTCGCACTCGGCGGCGAGCGCCCGCACCGCGTCCTGACGGTTCTGGGTCGCGTAGCAGATGTCGGAGGAGGGGGGACCGACCACGGCGGGGAAGCGCTCACGCAGCGCCTGCACCACCTCGGCGGTCTCGTCGACCGCGAGTGTCGTCTGCGTGAGGTAGGCGACGCGCGCGGGGTCGTCGACCTCGAGTGCCGCGACCTCCTCCACCGACTCGATCACCTGGGTGCGCTCGGGGGCCTCGCCGTAGGTGCCCTCGATCTCCTCATGGCCCTCGTGGCCGACGAGCACGATGTCGAACCGCTCGCTCGCGAAGCGGCGGGCCTCGGCGTGCACCTTGGCCACCAGTGGGCAGGTCGCGTCGATCATCTCGAGGCCACGCAGCTCGGCGGCCCGGCGGACCTCGGGGGAGACGCCGTGGGCGGAGAAGATGACCGTTGCACCGGGCGGAACCTCCGCCACCTCGTTGACGAACACCGCGCCGCGGGCTTCGAGGGCGGCCACCACGTGGGCGTTGTGAACAATCTGGCGGCGCACGTACACCGGGGCGCCGCGGGAGTCGAGCGCCGCCTCCACGATCTCGATCGCCCGGTCCACGCCCGCGCACGAGGCCCGGGGCGCGGCGAGCACCACGTCGCGGTCCCCGAGGGCGCGGGACCACTCGCCGGCGAGCGCCAGCGCCTGGCGCCGCGCCCGGTAGGCGGCGGTGCAGCCCCCGATCGTGTGCCGCGGCCGCTGCAGCTCCCGGGACCCGGTGTCCAGCACCACGCGGAGGGTGAGAAACGGACGGTCGCGCACGCCCGGCGCAAGCCACGCCGACTCCATGTCGACGGCGAGCGCCCCGGTGCTCGAGAGCGCCTCCCGGGCGCGCCCGCGCACGACTCGTTCGCTGCAGGCGATCGGGCCGACGTGCACGCGCATCCCGGCGCGGCGCAGCGCGCCGGCGAGGATCGACGGGTCGGCGGTGGGGAGCGGGGCGCCGGTCGGCTCCCGCAGCTCAGAGGCGAGTACGACGTCGCCGGGCTCCAGACCGGAAGCGAGCGCCCCGCAGAACCCGGCGACGAGCACCGCTCGGGCATCCGC